>NZ_JBHZEJ010000044.1:47805-68229 GCF_042756365.1 Streptomyces sp. NPDC059092 | reverse complement strand
TCGGGGTATTTCCGTGGTGCTGGCACTGATGTGGTTCTCCTTCGCCAGGATCGTAACCCTGGCATCAGGGACTCCACGAATCTCAGTACAGCTCAACACCGCACCCGCGGGCACACCGGCCGCTGACAATTTGGCGCTCCTGGCGTCATGGGCGGCCACCCAACAGACGCTGGCGACCGAGCTCGAAGCACACAACGGATAGTCCAACCCCTTCAGCCGTACTAGGGCCTGTAGGGGTCTTGACCGGCTCGGCCTTCACACCCAGCTTGGAGCCGCGGTCGCGGGTGATCAGTCCACGCAGGATGGCGGCGGTTCCCCCGAGTACGGTCAGTTCGGCGATGGCGGCCTCGTGACCGGCCAGAGCCTCGGCGACGACCTCATCGAGGACCTCGACCGGATCCGATAACTGTGATGCCACCGACAGGCGTTGGCAAACGTGCGGGTGAACCGGCCCTGACGGATGTCCTGTTCGGGAGATTGCCCTGGCCAACTTCCGAGCTCAGTGTGGCGGTGCTCAGTCACACCCGCTACGCCGGCGGGTGACCTTCGACTTGCGCGGGCTTTATCGGTGAACCGTCCGCCGGGCCGTTTGTGCAGCCGGCCTCGGTCGGCGAGCTTGATCATTTTCCGGCGCAATCCCGTGTCCAGGCCCCGCCGTTCACCGACCGCCTTGACCCGCACCGGGCCGTCGGTGGCCCGGACGATCGCCAGGATCTTGCGGTAGTCGCCGGGCAGGGCGGCCTCGTCGGGATTCTCGCCGCGGGGCGGGATCAGCAGGACCGCCCGGCCCGCCACCCGGGCGGGAGCCGGGACGACGCCCCGGATGGCGGCCAGATCCCGGCCCTGGACTGGCCGCCGACGCGGACGGCGACGGTGTACGCGTACTGCCTTCAGCCGTGCGAGGTGACTACGCCCAGACCCAACGGATGGACACCCGGCCGTCGTTGATGTTCGCTATCTTGCGGAAGGCGGCGGGGCTGAGATCCAGATCGTCCGTGGCGCAGCCCATGCACTTGTCGACGATCGTCACGTACACCACGCCGAGCGGGCCGCGGACTTTGAGCTGTTTGCCGCACGCGGCCGAGTTGTTGGGGTTGGGAGCGGTGCCGTACCACTGCTGCGAGACAGCCACTACCAGCTGACTGTCGTTGTTCGTCCACCCGCAGGCGCCGAGCCCGGTGTTGTAGTACGTGCCGTCCCCGTAGTGGACGTACTGGACCGAGGCTCCTTCCGCGGCGGCGGGGCCAGCGGTGACACCGGTGGCTCCCACGGCCAGGACGGACGCGATGCCGGCCAGTACGGCACGGCTGCGAACACTTCCCCTGATGACGTTCGCGAAGCGGGACAAGTGGTCAACCCCTTGAAGAACGGTGGTTCAAGGAATGCCGGGCAGGGCTGCCCGGCGACGGTCATGTTTGCCCATGGACCTACTCACGTCACAGGTGTTTCAAGGTCAATCTGTGCTCAGATATCGAGCCACTTCCGACCTGAGCCGTTGGTAGGTGGGTTGGACCGCTGTGCAACACGCGGAAGCCCCTGGTGGACGGGGGCTCGACCAAGATCCCCCGTGGCTGCCAAGGAGCCTCGGTGCTTCTTCACCCATCGTCGGTCGCACTGTCCGACCGCATCCCGCGGTGGGTGCAACCGGGCGGCCGCACTGGAGCGGCGCCCGGTCTCCTGGACCGGGCCCCGTTCTCCCGGCGTACCAGCCCGGTGACACACCGTAAGAGCGGCATAGCGGTCGGCGCAGCCGAACCCGACAACGCCTCCGGCCGACAGCTCACACGATCTTCACCATGGACACCGGCCAACAACCAGCATGACCACGGCTACCCACCCCTCACACCGGACCCCGTGACCCGCAATCCTCACGATGCACACCGCTCACTGACCAAGCAGGAACTGGAGGGGCGCCTCGGCGTGTCCCGGACCGGCGGCACGGATCACCGGTGCGCCGATTACCGGTCGGCCAGGAGGAGGACTGCCTCGCCGGATCGTGTGTATGTCGCGGAGGTCCTGGAAGCGAGTGGGGGGCACTGCCGGTGTGGATCAGTGTGCGGTGAAAGGAGACGCGGTCGGCGTTGGCCGCGCGGGGGCAACTGCCGCTCGGTGGTGTCCGCGCGGCAGTTGCAGACCCTGTTGTCCTACCAGGTCACCGGGAGTTCGTAGACGCCGTACGCGAGCGAGTCGCCCTTGAAGTTGAGTTCGTCGCGGTCGGCGGCGAGGCGCAGGGTCGGCACGCGGCGGAACAGGGTGCCGAAGACGACCTGGAGCTCGATGCGGGCGAGCTGCTGGCCCATGCACTGGTGGACGCCCCAGGCGAACGCGTGGTGCCGCCGCGCCTCGGGACGGGTGAGGTCGAGCCGTTCCGGCTCGGGGAACGCCGCCGGATCCCAGTTTCCGAGGGGCAGCGGGACGATGATGCCGTCACCGGCCCGGATGGTCACCCCCTCGATCTCGATGTCCTCAAGGGCGATCCGCCGCTGCCCGAGGTGCGCGATGGTCAGATAGCGCAGCAGTTCCTCGACCGCGTTCGCGACGACCTTCGGATCGTCCGTATCGCGCAGCAGTGCCAGCTGCCGCGGGTTCTCAAGGAGCGCGGCGGTGCCCAGCGTGATCATGTTCGCGCTGGTCTCGTGCCCCGCGATCAGCAACACCATGGACAGTACGGTGGCGTCGGAAAGCGTGATCTCGCCCGCCTTGACCCGCGCGGCGAAGTCCGACAGCACATCCTCGGCCGGCTCCTCCATCTTGGCCTGGAGCAGCCCGGCCAGGTAGCCGCCCAGGGCCTGCCCGGCCGAGTGGCTGTCCTCCTCCGTCTTGTACCGCTGGGTCGCCATCGCGGCGTGTTCCTGGAAGAAGTCGTGGTCCTCGTACGGCACGCCGAGCAGCTCGCAGATCATCAGAGAGGGCAGCGGCAGTGACAGAGCGGTGACCAGGTCCGCCGGGTCCTGACCCGCCAGCATCCTGTCGATGAGCTCGTCGGTGAACCGCTGGATACCCGGCCGCAGTTTCTCCATGCGGTTGCGGGTGAACGGGCTCGTCATCATTCGCCGGATCCGCAGATGGTCGGCCCCGTCGGCATTGAAGATCGTGAGCGGCCGGCTGTCGACCGTCTCGGCCATCAATTCGGTCGGATGCGGGAATCCGGGCTGCTTCTCGTCCGAGCTCACCCGCGGGTCGGAAAGGATCGCGCGCTGCGCGGCGTGGCCCGTGATCAGCCACGGGGTGCTGCCGTCCCAGATCCGGCCTCGCGATACGGGCTTCTCGTGGTGAAGTGCGAGCAGTTCAGCGGGCGGCGCGAACGGGCACTGCCCTGAACGCTCTCCCGGATAGTCGGGAAGCCGCGCGTCAGCGGTCGTGAATTCGGTTGTTGCCTCGGCCATGAGGTGTCCCTGAAGGTGAGCCGGTCCGCAGGACCGGGTGTGGATGATGGTGTGTTGGGCTGGGGCGCGTTCGGCAGGCGGATACGGGGCGGCATCGACGTCGGCAGAGGGCATCGCCGGGCGACGGCACCCGATGCGGAGGGCGGCCCACGCTGTTCCCGGCGAAGGTGATCGACAACGGTTACGGCGCCTCAGGATCCGCCGGGCAGCAGTGCTACGGACCGGCAACCTGCTTCCGCGGGCTCCGGAGCAGACCGGCACCCGCGCCGAGCGAGACGAGACCCATGGCGACGGCCGCCATGATCCCCTTCGTACCGTCGAGGATCATGGGGAGCATCACCGCGGCGAAGGCGTTGAACAGGAACAGGAACCAGAGTGTCGGCCTGGCCATGAAGAACGACCTGACCGCTTCCCGCTTCATGAGGAGAGCGCTCGTCACGGTCGAGAGGACCATCCCGCCGATGGTGACCAGGTGCTTCGGCACCCCGTCCAGGACAGTGCCCGAGGCCAGAGCAGCGGCGAGGCTCAGATGGAAGAGCAGGACGAGGGCCGGCGTCGACATGAGCGGTGAGCGGCACGACTTCATGGACATTTCCTTCGAGGTGGGGGTGGGGAATGTCTGCGTTCAACGATGTCGGCGTCGGCCCGGCGGCACAGCGGACCGAGCTCCCCGACCGGTGGTGTAGCGGGCTACACCACCGGCACGGCGGAGCATCCGACGGAGCCGCCCTGTTCATCTCAAGCCGCTCAACCCGGAGGAATCACAAGAGATCCGGTTGAGGGTCCCGCGGACAGGTCAGGTGGATTCGCGGCGTACGAGGGTCGCGTTCTCCGTCGCCTCGCGGCGCGGCAGCGGGCGGCCGTCCAGCTCGCGGAGGGCGAGGTCGGCGAAGAAGCGGCCGAGCGCCGTTGTGCTGAAGTGGATGCTTGAAAGGGAGGGGACGAACATCGCGGCAAGCGGGGTGTCGTCGTGGCCGATGACCGCGAGTTCTTCCGGAACGCGGATACCCGCGCGGACGGCGGCCCCCACGGCGGCGGCGGCGACCTCGTCGTTGAAGGCGGCGACGCCGGTGACGCCCGTGTCACGCCACTCGCGTACGGCAAGATCGGCGGATCCGTCACGGTGGTCGGTGTTGCGCAGGCCGAGGGGCGGCAGGCCGAGGGAGTGCGCGTGGGCCTGCGCCGCGCGGTGGCGGGCCTCGGCGAGGAACGGCGGGCGGGCGGGCGCCCAGGTGGCGTAGGCCAGGCTCCGGCAGCCGCGGTCGTAGAGGTGCTGGACCTGGAGTCGCGGTCCGGCGCTGACCGCCAGGGAGATGTCGAAGGGCTCCCCCCGTGCCGGGTCCGGAAAGATCTTCGGGATGCCGCAGTCGCGCATCGAGGCGACCTCGTCCGGCGCGAAGGGGGCGAAGCCGAAGACGATGTCGGGGTGCAGCGACTCCCACAGTGGCCGGGTCCGCCCGTCGGACCGGCGGGTGTGGGTGACGAGGGAGTAGCCGGCGTCTTCGAGGACGAGGGCCGCTTCCTCCACGTAGTCGCGCAGGGTGTGTTCCATGGGCCAGTCCGGAAGGACGAGCAGGACGATCCGGCTGCGTCCGCCGGCCAGCGTCCGGGCGGCACCGTTGGGCCGGTAGCCGAGGCGGGCGGCCTCGTCCCGGACGCGCTCGCTGGTGCTTCGCGAGATGGTCTTGCCAGGCGTCTGGTTGAGGACGAACCCGACGGTCGCCCGGGACACCCCGGCTGCCCGGGCGACGTCCGTGGCCGTGGGGCGCCGGGGCGTCGACGCGTCTGACACCGTCGCTGTCCCCCTTCCGCCACATCAGGCCGTTGTGCAGGCGGTTCTTCCCCACCACTGCTCGTGCGCGCACTCCGGGCGCCATGATGCCAGCCCACCGGCCCGTGCGCGCATCGTCTCCCGCTGATTCCCGTCACCTCTCCCATGCCGTCGCCGCACTTTCCAGGTTGTGGTTCCGCCCAGAAGGTAGCGCGCGCTACCTCTTGTGCGTCAACATGTGCGCGGTACCGAGATTCCGTGCCGTACCCATCCAGGACCGGGGGTCTTCATGTCGTTCCGCTGGGGCATCGCGGGAACCGGAAGCATCGCGAACGGGTTCGCCCACGCCCTGACCCGGCTGCCGGACACCTCGCTGGTGGCCGTCGCCTCCCGCAGCCCGGAGAAGGCCGAGGCGTTCGGAGAGAAGTTCGGCATTCCCGAGGAGGGCAGATACGGTTCCTACGAACAACTCGCCGCCGACGGCGGTGTCGACCTCGTCTACGTGGCGTCACCCAACTCCCACCACCGCGAGCACACCCTGTTGTTCCTCAACGGGGGTCAGGGAGTGCTGTGCGAGAAGCCGTTCGCGCTGGACGCGGGGCAGGCCGCCGAGATGGTGGCCACGGCCCGCGAGCGTGGGCTGTTCCTCATGGAAGCGATGTGGAGCCGCTTCCTGCCCGCCTACGTCAGGCTCCGTGAGCTGGTCGCCGGCGGAGCCGTCGGTACCGTGCTGTCCGTCGAGGCCGACCTCGGATTCCCGTTCCCGGACGACCCCGCCCACCGGATGTTCGCTCCCGCCCTCGGTGGCGGAGCCCTGCTCGACCTGGGCGTGTACCCGGTGTCGCTGGCGAGCATGCTCCTCGGCGAGCCCGACCGGGTGGAGGCGTCCGGCAAGCTCGGCGCGGCCGGCGTCGACGACCAGACCGCTGTCCTGTCCGGCTACGACAACGGCGCGGTGGCCATCGCCAAGGCCTCCATGCGGTCGCAACTCGCCTGCACCGGCCGGATCACCGGCACATACGGCCACATCGAGCTGCCTTTCCTGATGCGCTGCCCGGACGAACTCGTCGTCCGGACGCGAGGTGTCACCGAGCGCCTGAGCCTGCCCGCCGCCCGCGACGGGGACGGCGAGGAGACGGTCGGCGGGGGCCTGCACCATCAGGTCCGGCACGTGCACGAGCGGCTGCGAGCAGGCCGGTTGGAGAGCGACGTCATACCCCTGGACGAGTCCGTGTCGATCATGCGGACCCTCGACACCGCGCGCGCCGGGATCGGTCTGAGCTTCCCCGGCCGGTGATCTCCGATCGTGGCGCGGGCCGGTGCCCCACGCCGCCGGTCGTGAACGGCCACCGCCTTTCGGGCGCACACAGGGCGCGTAGCGGAACGGCGCACGTGCGGGGTGAGCGGACGTCGAGACGCCGCCTCGGGGATCCGAGCACAGGAGGAGTGCCGCTGCGCGCGCCTCTGAAGGTACGTGGTGCGGGGCGAGCCCTGTTCGCGCTCCCATCGGCGGTGGTCGATGCTCCATCGGCGGAAGGCGATGCGCGTGACGCCCAAGTGGTTACCCACGATCCCCACAGAGGGACCACAGTCGTCGGCGGCACGGCACGGCCCGCCGCCGACGACGACGCAGCTAACGCGCGTGGGGGCCGGCCGTTATCATGGTGCGACGCCGAGACGAGCGGCGTCCCCTGTTGCGAGAGGGCCATGGACCGACCCGCCAAGCGTGCCACCAGCGCTGACGTCGCCCGCGTCGCAGGCGTTTCGCGTACCACCGTGAGCTTTGTCCTCAACGACAAACCCGGACAGACGATCCCGGAGGAGACCCGGCGCCGAGTCCTGGAAGCTGCCCGGAGCCTCGAATACCACCCCCACTCCTCCGCTCGCGCCCTCGCCGCCGGCCGCAGCGAGATCGTCCTGCTCTCCCTGCCCGCCATGCCGATCGGCGCCGGTATCAGCCGGTTCATCGAGGAACTCGCGACCACCCTGGCGGAACACGGCCTGACCCTGGTCACCCACCTGTCGGGAGCGCGGGGGCGACCGCTGCCGGACGTGTGCGCGATCGTCAACGCCTCGGCGGTGGTCGGGTTCGAATCGTTCGACCCCGACACCATCCGGGCGCTCTACAGCGCGGGCGCCCAGTTCGTGTTCCCGTTCCAGATGGACCATGCGCACGGGACGCGGTCGGTCGGCCGACTGCAGGCCGAATACCTGATCGGCCGGGGACACCGGCGCCTCGGCTACGCGATGCCCGATAGCCGCGGACTCCGCCCGATGGCCGAAGACCGCCTGGACGGGGTGACCGACGCCTGCGCCGCGGCCGGGATCGCCCCACCCGTCGTGGCGCGTACGAACCTGGAGGTCGCCCCCGCGGCCCGAGCGGTGACCGAGTGGACGGCGCGATCCGTCACCGGGGTGTGCGCCTTCAACGACGATACGGCGATAGCGGTTCTGGCGGGCATGCGTGAGCACGGCCTCGCCGCCCCCGCCGACCTCGCCGTCATCGGGGTCGATGACACCCCCGCCGCCCGTCTGGCGGCCCCGCCGCTCACCACCATTTCGTTTGCCCTGCACGAGGTGAGCCGGCGCCGGGCCGAAGTGATCGTGGCCGGACTGGCGGGCCGCGAAACACAGTTGGCCTCCGAAACGATCAGCCCGCTCCTCGTGGAGCGTTCAACTACCTGATCGAGGATGCGCTCAGAAAGCGTCGGGCCGCCCTCGCGCTGAGCGTCCACGGCCCTTCGGCGGATTCGGGAGCCGACCGGCCCCCTCGACCACGCCGTGATCCTTTCGTTGTCGCCGCGAACTCCGGCCGATCGGCCCACCGCGATGGCATCACACACACTAACGGGTGTTAGTTCGGTCGCTGGAAGACCATGAACGTCTGCATGCCGGTGATGTCGGCGGTGAAGGCGAAGTCGCCGTTGCCGACCGTGAGAGCGCAGGACGCGTCGGCCTCCGTCAACTCGACGGTGTGGCAGCGCACTACGGATTCCCGGTCAACCATGGTCACCTCGGTCGGTTCGCAGAAGCCGGCCTCCGTCGCCGTCCGGACACGACGTGCGGGTGAAGCCGTTGTGTGTGGTTCTGCTGAACACTCCGTCAGGAAAGGCCACCGGGCGCTCCGTCGCGTCCGGGGCGGTAACCGAAGCTCCGTACCAGCCGCGTACCGGACAGGGACTCGACGCCGATGACGCGGCCGGTGAAGCCTCCGGCGACCTCGGTCGAGAAGTCTGTGGAAGACCGGTACGCCGGGGAGGTATTCCAACGACGAGGTGACGAGGTAGAAGTCCTCGCCGACGCGGCAGATGGAGGGGGCGGGGTGAAATCCGGAGAGGATGGGGGTGTGACTCATGACGTCGCCTTCATTACAGGGGCGCGTTGTTGTACGACGGCCTGTTCGACGGTGACGGTGACTTCGACCGGTTCGCACCCCGGGGCGACGGCGCTCAGCCGGATCTCACCTGTACCGGTCGGGCGGATGACGGCGAGGACGCGCCCCTGGTAGGTGTGGCGTTCCTTCGCGTCGAACCGTTCCTCGGTCGAGGGATCCGCGCTCCCGAATCCGGCGAGAGTGCCGTCCCCGGTAACCTCGACGCTCACGAGCCGGTCGGCAGCGGTGTGGACGGTGCCGGTCTCGTCCGTCAGGGTGAGGGTGACGAACGCGAGATCGCCGCCCGCGGCCGTGATCACCGGCCGGTCGGCATCGGCGTGCAGCTTCACGGGGCCCGTCACGGAGCGCAGGCCGCTGCGGCCGCTCTCGGTGCCGCTCCGGTAGGCGATCGCGAGGAGTTCGCCCGGCTCGTGGAGCGTGTCGAAGGCGGTACGGAAGCGGTGGTCCTCGCCGACCGGCCGGCGGCCGAGGGAACGGCCGTTGAGGAACAGCTCCACCTCTTCGGCGTCGCTGTAGACCTCGACGGTGATCGGTTCGTTCTCGAATCCGGGCCAGGTCCAGCTGGAGATGGTGTCGCTCCAGGCCCAGGGGGCGGAGGCGACGGTCTCTCCGTGGTGCTGAGGACGGCGGACCGCCAGGTAGGGCTCGGTACGTCGGCCGAAGACGATCTCGCGGTAGTGGGAAGCGGGGCGCCGGTGCCCGGTGATGTCGATGTCGCCGCAGCCCGCCAGCAGGTACGGATACGGAGCGACGAATGCGGGCCGCGGTGTGTCAGGGGTGAGGTACTGCGGCCGGCCGATGCCTACCTCGCCCAGGTAGTCCCAGCCGGTCCAGGTGAAGTCGCCGATGACATGGCCGTACTGCTTGACCAGTCGCCAGTTGCCGTCGACGCGGGTCGGGAAGGTCTCCGTACCCAGGATGATCCGGTTGGGGAAGAGGTCCTTGTCCAGGGCATAGCGGCTCTCCGCGTAGTTGATGCCGGCGACGTCCAGCAGGGCGAACGACTCGGCGGTGCGCCGCGATACCAGCTCGGAGGAGCTGATCGCGTTCATCATCTCCCCCGGATCGGCCATGAGGGTGTTGATGCCGGTGCCGTCCTCGGCCGTTTCTCCCGCTGCCTTTCTCATGGTGGACAGGTCGGCCAGCACCGCCAGCATCCCGTTGATCGCGTTGGTGACGTAGCGGGTGCGGTCCAGCGAGCGGACCTTCTCGGCGAGTGCGCGTCCCTGCGCGGCCCCGACGGCCGAGCCGGTTTCGGGGATCTCGTTGCCGATCGAGTAGAGAATGACGCTGGGGTGGTTGAAGTCCTTGGCGACCATCGCCTCGATGTCGCGCTCCCACCATTCGGGGAAGCTCAGGCTGTAGTCGAACTCGCTCTTGCCCGAGGTCCACATGTCGAACGCCTCGTCCACGACCAGCATGCCGAGGCGGTCGCAGGCGTCCAGCATCGCTTTGCTCATCGGATTGTGGGACATCCGGATCGCGTTGAACCCGGCGTCCTTGAGGATCTCGACGCGGCGCTCCTCGGCGCGGGCGAAGGTCGCCGCCCCCAGAACGCCGTTGTCATGATGGACGCACGCACCGCGCAGTTTCACGGTCTCGCCGTTGATGCGCAGGCCACGCCGTGGGTCGAGGTGCAGTGAGCGGATACCGAAGCGCGCGGTCCCGGCGTCCACGTCGCCGTCGTCGTCCATCAGCTTCACGCCGCAGACGTACAGGGCGGGCGAGTCAGGGCTCCACAGGGCCGGGTCGTCGACGTAGAGGCGCTGACGGCAGAGGGCGGGCTCGCCGGGCAGCACGGTGATCTTCGATGAGTCGCTCGCGACCACCGTCCCGGCGCCGTCACGGATCTCGGTGCGCACGTCGACGGTCCGGATCGCGATCGAGTCGTTCTCCACCCGGGTCGCGACCTCGACCACCGCCAGCTCCCGCTCGATGTCAGGAGTGGTGACGTGGACGCCGTCCGGTGAGATCCGGACCAGCCCGCCGACGAGCATCCAGGTGTCGCGGTAGATCCCCGCTCCCGTGTACCAGCGGGAGTCCCGATGGCTTCGGGCCTCGACCCGGATCTCGTTGTCCTCGCCGAACCTCAGGAAGCGATCGGCGTAGATGAGGAACTGCGCGTACCCGAAGGGACGCTGACCGGCGTAGTCGCCGTTGATGTACACGGTGGCGTCACGGTAGACGCCCTCGAACTCCAGGACGACCCGCTTGCCCCGGTGCTCTTCGGGCACGAGAAAGGTCTTGCGGTACTCGAAGGTCCCGCCGGGGAAGTAGGCGCCGGCACCGTTCACCGTGGCGGCATCACCGCCCGGCTCGGCGCGCTCCTGCCCGATCATCGCGTCATGGGGCACGGTCACCGGCTGGAACGGGACCGAGTGGCCGCCCATCTCGGCGAAGGGGTTCACCTTCGGCCTGACCTGCCAGCCGTCGTTGAAGAGAACGCGGATCAAAGGAACTTCCTCACTTCGGATATGAGTTCTGCCAGGCGTCTGCTCCGACGAGGCGGAGCATGCCCTGACGTCGGGATCACGAGGCTGTTTGGCCGGCTTCGACTTCGTCGAGCTTCTTGGCCTTCGGGATCAGCAGCACCAGCAGGGCCCCTGCCGCGCAGCAGCCGGACACCAGCCGGAACCCGGTGCTGAAGCCGGAGTCGCTGTAGAACTGCGTACCGTGCATCACCTTGCCGTCCTTGGCCATGAGGACGAAGACAAGCTGGGAGATGACCACCTGTGCGGTGCCCTGCACCATGTTCTGGGCACCGTTGCCCAGCGCCTGCTCCTGCGGGGACACCGCCGAGATGATCAGGATGGGGACGCTGGAGATCACCATGCCCATCCCGATCCCGCTGATCAGGCCCCAGGACACGATCTGACCCGCTGTGTGGTGGAACTCGGCCCCGATCCCGTATCCGATGGTGGTCAGGACCCCGCCGGCACCCAGCAGGAGCCGGGGGTCGACCCGGCGGGCCAGGATGCCTGCCCCGACGGCCGACACGACGACCACGACGCTCACCGGGGCGGTGACCAAGGCGTTGTGTAGGCGAGGAACTTGCCGCTGGTCCAGCCCCACTCCGAGCCGTTTCCGACCCGTAGGCGATCGCGGTGAGCGCCCCGCCCAGCAGGACCCCGCCCAGCCAGTCCATCTTGACGCGCGCCTCGCGGACCGGGCTTTCGGGGAGGAAGGCCAGCAGGATCCCGAGGCTCAACGCGGTGGCGGCCACCATGAACCACAGAGCGCCGCGGAAACCCCAGGTGTCGATGAGCCATCCGGACAGGAACGGGCCTCCCAGGCCGACCATACCGACGCTGCCCGCGAGCAGTGCGCTCGCCGGCCCGACGAGCGGGCGCGGGAACACATCTCGCGCCGCCGCGTAGGCCACAGCCGCGGCCGTGCCGTAGACGCCCGCGACACCCCGTCCCACGAGCAGTACGTCGTAGCTTGTCGCGGAGGCGGCGATGAGGTCACCGACCAGACCGAGCGTGGTGACGATGACGATGACGCGCTTCTTGCCGTAGATCCCGGCGGCCTTGACCACGAAGGGCAGCATGAACGTTCCGACCAGGGCGCCGATCAGCGTGAACCACGCGAGCTGGGTGGTACGGAAGTGGATCGCTATCTCGGCCTGCGCGTTGCCGCTCAGCAAGCCGACGATCGGATTCAGCGCGACCGTCAGGAGGAGAGCGAACAGCACCAGCGCGTGGCGTGGACCGAAGCCGGTCGGTTCTTCCGGGGTGTGCGGGGAGATCTCCTTGTCGAGCATGGCGGCCTTTCCTGCGTGCGGAGCGGGAGGAGTCCTTGCAGGTCCTGCGTCGTCGAACGGTCGGAGAAGGTCCGGGTCGGTCGAGTTCCTGGACGCGCCACTCGTGATGGCAGCCGAAGCGGGCATGTCACTTGTCACTGTCGGAGGGAATCGCCGGCACGTTCTGAGGCGATCGCAACTGATGCGCGTTAGTGATGCGCGTTAGTAAGCTAGGTCGCCGACGCGAACACGGCAAGCCATGGGTTCGTAACGTTCAGACAACGAGAGCGTCGCGGTGGACTCCGCGGAAGGCGCCGTCGTGGACGGTGCCCGGGGAGCCGGGCAGCCGCAGACGCAGGGCCCGACGCCGTGGGACCGTGTCTGGCCACGGCATGGAACTGGAGCACAGCGCCCCATCGTCAGCGGCGCCTACCCCTTCCTCGCCGAAGGCGGCCTCGGTGCCGAAGGGATTCTTGGCCTTGGTGTCCACGCTGATCACCGGCTGGTTGTCTTCGAGGAAGGCCGCGGCGGTGGCGTTGAGATGCGTGCACTGAGCGTCGCGGTCCGGATGACTTGCGCCCTCCGTGGTCTTGGCCGTGCCCTACGGGCTGTCCCCCATGGCGCGCAGCAGGCGTCCGACGGCCGCCGCGCTGACCGGGTGGCCCTGAGTGGTCAGGGCCGAGGCCAGGCAGCGCAGGGAGAGTGTGGTCCAGCGCAACGGCGAGACCGGATCGCCCCGGGTTGTCGGCTCGATCAGCGCCTCCAGCGCGGGCAGCAGAGCGAGGTCCGTCACCGGCTTACGGCCGGCTCCCGGAGCCCGGATCCGCCCGGTCGGCAAAGGGCGTCCGGGAGCTCGGCGATCCCACGTGCGATGGTGGCCGCGCCGGCACCAGAAGCGGCCGCCACCAACGTGATCCCGCCAGGACCGAGCGCGGCAGCTTCGCCGGCCAGGCAGATCCACGGCGCCGCTCATCGAGACGGGGAAGGAATTGGTCGAACTCCGCCCTCAGAGCCACAGCTGAAGCCTGAGCGGCCGTACGCGCAGTCACACCTCACCGTCCCGCCAACACCCCTTCACCGAGCAGTAATTGAAATACGGGCCCCCAGGGTGCCGGAGTACTGTCTGGCCACCCCGGGGGAGGACATTCCGTCCTTCGGGAACCCGGTGTCGTCCACCACCCACACCTGAGGCCGCACCGCCACCGCCCGCCGGGCCAACCCCGTGCGAACCGTGTCCACCGGTCAGGTCGACGAGGTCATGAACCGCCGCAACCGCTGATGGTCCACACCCAGGCGTCCAGCCATCGGCTGCATCGACTTCGGACACCCCTCCAGCACGAAGCCACCAGAAGGGCCACTTGCCCAGAGACGTAACAAAGCCCTACCAGGCATGGTGCCCGGCGGATCACTTGAACCGGGGCTGTTCAGGCTGCTCAATACGCCAGCTCCCCGATCCCCCCATCAACCCGCAGCACCGTGCCCGCGGTGTAAGCGGACTCGTCCGAGGCGAGGTACACGGCCGCCTTCGCCAGCTCCGTGGCGGTTCCCAGGCGGTGGAGGGGTACGGTCTGCCGGAGTTCCTCGTAGAGGGCGGCCTGGCGTTCGGGGCCGAGGGGAGCGAACGCGTTGGTGACGGTCGGACCCGGGCTCAGTCCGTTGACGCGGATGCCCCGGTCCTTCAGCTCGTAGGTCAGGCCCCGCGTGTAGGAGAGCAGCCCCGCCTTGGCCGCACCGTAGACCGTCGCGTTCTCGTGTCCTATGTACGCGGAGACCGAACCGACGAGGATGACCGAGGACTGCTGCGAGAAGAGCGGCAGCAGGTCCCTGATCAGGAAGAACGGCGACTTGAGATTGGTCGCGACGAGCCTGTCGAACGCCTCCTCGGTCCATGCGTCGAGCGGTAGGTGGGTGACGTCGGCGGCGTTGCTCATCAGGATGTCGAGCTTCGGCCATTCCGCCCGCAGCCGTGCCGCGAGTGCCGCCTGGCCGGGTACGTCGCCGGCGTCGCTGGCGATGGTCAGCAGCGGGCCTTCCAGTTGGCGGGCTGCCTCGTCCAGCCTTTCCCGGGAGCGGCCGGTGATGGCGACGGTCGCGCCTTCGGCGAGGAACTGGCGGGCCGTTTCCAGGCCGATGCCGCTCGTTCCTCCGGTGATCAGTGCGTGCTTCCCTGCAAGACGATTCACTGTTCTGATCTCCTCAGATCGCGGTCCGGCCGCCGTCGGCGGCCACGATCGCTCCGGTTACGTAGCTGGCGCGGTCACCGGCCAGGAAGGCGACCACCTGGGCCACTTCGGCCGGGTCCGACGTGCGCTTGAGTGCGGTGGTCAGACCCATGCCGCCCATGTCCGGGCCCATCGCCGCGACCACCTTGGAAGTGCGCATCGGCCCTGGGGCCACGGCGTTGACCCGCACGTTCGACTCGGCGAACTCCGCCGCCCAGGTACGGGTCAGCGATTCGAGCGCCGCCTTGGTGGCGCCGTAGACGGCCATGCCCGGCATGCCGAGGCCGGCCGCGGTGGAGCTGATGTTGACGATGCTGCCGCCGCCGCCCGCCGCCATCTTCTCCGCGAACAGCGCGGTGAGCAGGAACGGCGCGCGCACGTTGACGGCGAAGGCGGCGTCGTAGCTCGTGAGGTCCTGCCCGGGGGTCGGGGCGAACGTCATCACACTCGCGTTGTTGATCAGGATGTCGACGGTTCCGGCGCCGTCGGCCAGTTGCCGCACAGCCACCGGGTCGGACAGGTCGGCGACGACGAACCGCACCGTTCCGGCCAAGGAGCCGCCACCGGCCGCGCGTATGTCCGCCACCACCTGGGCACCGCGCTCGGCGTCGCTGCCGGTGAGGATCAGATCGGCCCCGCCCGCGGCCAGCACCTCGGCCGTCGCGTGCCCCAGCCCGCCGATCGCGCCGGACCCGGTGACGAGTGCCGTCTTGCCTGCGAATTCCATTTCTTCGCCCTTCACGCCGGCCGTTGGCCGAGCGACTTCTGTGCGTTCGTTCAAGAAGTAACGCAACAGAAGCTACGACTTCTTGAACACTGAGTCAAGAAGTCGTAGTCTTGGCCGCGTGGCACGAACCGGACGCCCCCGCGAGTTCGACAAGGAACAGACGCTGGCGCGCGCACTCGAACTGTTCTGGTCCCGGGGATACGGGGCGACGTCGGTCCAGGACCTGGTCGACGCGCTGGCCGTCGAGCGCGGCAGCCTCTACGGAACGTTCGGTGACAAGCGCCGCTTCTACCTGGACGCCGTCAGGCTCTACTGGGAGGTGTACGAGCGGCACCTGACCACCGCGCTCGACACCGCCCCGCTCCTGCCGGCCCTGCGTGAGATCCTGACCCACCCGGCGCGGCTGGACGAACTGATCTCCGACGTGGGCGTGCCGCAGGGCTGCCTGGTTGGCAACACCACCGCCGAACTCGTCCCCCAGGACCGTGAGGCCACGGAGGTCGTGACCCGCTCGTACCGCCGGTTCACCGAGATCGTCACCGACGCGCTCCGCCGTGCCCAGGCCGCCGGCGAGGTCACGGCCGGCTCCTCCCCCGAGGCCCAGGCACAGCTCCTGCTCTACATCGTCCAGGGCCTGTCGCTCGTATCGAGAGCGGGTCTCGATCAGAGCGCGGCGCTGGCTGCGATCGACACGGCGGTGGACGGACTGCGGGCGTGACCAGTCCCCGCCTTGCGGTCTGTCGCGGACAGGCAGAATCCGTTGTCCTCGGGGTCGGTCAGCACGACATTGTCCGTATGTCCGGCCTGAGCGGTCGCGCCCAGCGCGGTCAGCCGCCGGATCTCGGCCTCCGGGTCCGCGGTGAGCAGGTCCAAGTGCACACGGTTGCGTGGAGCCCTCGGCACTCGCGTCCGACCGCGTCCCGTGTGCGGCGGCGGCCTCGCAGTTGATGGTGTTGATCCGCCCCGGGGAAACCCCGAGGCCGACAGCGAGGCGCACATAGTTCCCTCCGTGTAAGTCGAGGAAGCCAAGGAGTAGGGCCGGCCCGGAATGAACTGCGACGTCGTCTTCGCACGGCCGTAGACGTGGCAGAACAGGCGCTCCTCCGAGCACGGCGCTTCCGAGCGGAGCCACGGCGACACATCGACCGCCAGGACCAGGCGCCCGCCGTCGAACCGCGGCAGCGACAGGCCGGCCAGCACCGTCCGCAGCCTACCGTCGTTGATCCGGCCGTGGTTCAAGCCTCCGTACATCGCTCCGTGCCCCCGACGGTGCTCGGGCAACAGCGTCAGATCCACCGGGGACTTCGCCGCACCGTCCGCACACAGCACCACGTCGGCGAGTTCGAACAACCTGTCGCGCCGGGCGGTCAGACACTCGCAGGACTCGCCCCGGAGGCGTGACGCTTCCGCGAACGCTTCCCTCCGGACAGCATCTGGCAGCAGACTCGCCCTCACGGCCTTCGCCTTGATCACGTGCACCTTGGTCGGAGCACAGGATCAGACGAAGGCCGCCCTCACGTCCGGGGAATCCCCAGGTGAGCGACTCAGTTCGAGGCACCGTTCGAGGCCGTAGGAAAAAGAACAAGCCGAGACACGGCGGAACCGGCCTGCTCCGCAGGATCAGGGAGGGGCGCCCTTGGAGGACATCCTCCACCTGGGCTGGCACGGGGACGCCGGGCCGTCCCCCGCGAGCGGTGGTGGACCTCCAACTCCCCCTACTTCTCAGCGAGTTACCGAGAAAGATTCATGGGTCACAGAGCGCCCGGAACCGGATGTCCCGCGCCGGGGCCGAGTCCTCCCGTGCGGTGCTTCCGCCTCAGGACGCGGACGGGTCTTGCTCCTTTCGCGTTCCGTGTGCGATCTTTGAGGCATTCCCGCCATGGAAACGTTTCCACAAGGAGGTGGAGCCGATGACCACGATCAAGGACGTCGCGGCACGGGCCGGTGTCTCGCTGGGTACCGCGTCCCGGGTACTCAGCGGGAGCAGCCAGACCTCGCCCGACTCCCGGTCCCGCGTTCTCGCCGCCGCGGCCGACCTGGGCTACATCGCCAACGGACCCGCCAGGTCACTGCGGCGTTCCCGTACCGACGTGCTGGGGCTGCTCGTCTCGGACATCCGCAACCCGTTCTTCTCCGAACTCGCCCACACCGCGGAGCAAGAGGCGCGTCACCACGGCTACACCGTGCTGCTGGCCAACGCGAACGAGGACGCCGGACAAGCCGACGCATACCTGCGGACCTTCGCCTCGCAGCGCATCGACGGCCTGCTGTTCTCGCCGCAGGGCACGGTCTCGCCGCAGCTCGCGGCCACACTTGCCTCCGGGCTGCCGCTCGTCTTCCTCAACCGTACGGTCGAGGGCGTCGACGCCCCGCTGTACGGCACCGACAACACGGAGGGCGTCGGCCATGTCCTGGCCTGGCTGCGGCAGCGCGGACACCGTGACGTGGCGTTCATCGGCGGCCCCGACACGATCTCCACCGGCGCGGAGCGCCGCGCCGCCTACCTTGCCGGGCGCGAGAAGCACGGGATCAGCACCGACGACAGGCTGCTCGACGCCGGTGACTTCCTGGCCAGCGGCGCGGCAGAGGCCATGTGCCGCGTCATCGACCGGGGCGTCCCCTTCACGGCCGTCTTCGGCGCGAACGGCCTGACCACCCTCGGGGCCGTTCGCGCGCTGCGCGAACGGCTCGGTGTGGAGCGGGCCGCCCGCATCGAGGTCGTCTCCTTCGACGACCTCGACTGGTTCGAGTTCGCGTCACCGCCCATCAGCGCGGTCCGCAACGACGCGTCATCGATCGGCCGCCTCGGCGTGCGCGGACTGGTCGACCTCCTCGCCGGCCGCCCGGCGTCCGGGCAACGCATCGCCACCTCCTTCGTCGACCGGTCAGCGAGAGGCGTCCGATGAACACACGCATCGCCTCCGTGGGCGGCGTCGACAGGGACGAAACCCCCTTCGAAAGGATCAGCCGATGAAGGTCGCTCTCGGAGCAGACCATGCCGGGTACCCGCTCAAAGCGGCCGTGCGCCGGGCGATCGAGGACCTCGGCCACGAGATCGTCGACTGCGGCACCCACAGCTCCGAACCTGTCGACTTTCCCGACATCACCCGGGCCACCTGCGACCCGGTGCTCTCCGGAACCGCGGACCGGGCCGTGCTCGTGTGCGGCACCGGTCAGGGCGCCGTCATGGCCGCGAACAAACTGCCCGGCATACGCTGCGGTCTGGCCCACGAGCCCTACTCCGCCCACCAGGCCGTCGAGCACGACGATGCCAACGCCATCGCCATGGGCGCCTGGCTCGTACCGCACGCGCTCGTGCCGGACATCGTCCGCGAGTTCCTCGCCGCCACCTTCGACGACGACGAGGACACCCGCCGCAGAGTCACCAAGCTCAACGCGCTCGACACCCTGACACCGCCGGCCTGACACCGCCGACGGGCGAGGTCCCGCGCAGCCCCGTCGTACGACGCCGCCGAACACCGCCGCGCGTCGCCTCGGCATACCCGGAACCACCGGAAAGGAAGCCCGGCCCTGCCCTGCCGGCCCGGGACTCCCGCATCACGCACACGCGATCCGGAGACCACCTGCAAGGAGTATCCCCATGTCCACCAGCAGCGTTGCTGGACGGCGAAGCGTGCTCGGCACGAAGGACCGCGTCAAGACCGCGGTCGCCGCGGCCGTCGGCACCAGCGTCGAGAACTACGACTTCATCGCCTACGGAACCGCGTCCGCGCTCTACTTCGGAGCCGTCTTCTTCCCCGAGAGCGACCGGTTCGTCGGCACACTCCTGTCGTTCGCCACCCTCGCGGTCGGCTTCGTCATGCGCCCGCTCGGTGGCGCGATCGGCGGCTACTTCGCCGACAAGGCCGGCCGCAAACCCGTCCTGGTAGCCGCCATGGTCGTCATGGGCGCCGCGACCTTCCTCATCGGTGTGCTGCCGACGTACGAGCAGGCCGGTGTGGTCGCACCGATCCTGCTCGTGGCGATCCGTATGATCCAGGGCCTGGCGTTCGGCGCCGAATGGGGCGGGGCTATCACCATGGCCTACGAACACGCCCCATGGCACCGCCGCGGTATGTTCGCCGCCATCCCCCAGTCCGGCAACCCATTGGGCATCGCGCTCGCCAGCGGCGTATTCGCCTGGAGCGCCACACTCGACGGCGACTGGCAGTGGCGAACTCCCTTCCTGCTCAGCGCCGTCCTCGTCATTGTCGCGCTGATCGTCCGCTCCCGGCTCTCCGAATCCCCCGAGTTCCAGGAAGCCCAGGCCAGCGGCAAGACCGAGAGGAACCCCCTCCTCGCGACCCTCCGCGACGACTGGCGGAGCATCCTGCGCGTGATCGCCCTGCGCGTCGTCGAATCCTTCGCCTACTACTCCACCGCGACCTACCTGCTCAGCTACATCACCGAACGCAACCCCGATCTGCGCCCCGTCGCTCTCGGCGCCATCACAGCCGCCAGTATCCTGGCCATCGCGGTCACCTTCCTGGCCGGCTCGCTCACCGACCGCATCGGACGGCGCCCCGTCTACATCGCGGGCTGCACTGCGGCGATTCTCTTCGCCTTCCCGATGTACCTGCTCACCAACACCGACCACCCCATACCGGTCGTGGCCGTGTTCATCATCGGCATCGGGCTCATCCACGCCTCGCTCACGGGGACACAGGGGTCCCTGCTCACCGAGCAGTTCCGCACCGCCACCCGCACCTCGGGAGCCTCGCTCGGCTACCAGATCGCCGCGGCCATCGGCGGCTTCGCACCGCTGCTCGCCGCAGCCCTGGTGGGTGCCTTCGGCTGGCCCGGCGCCGCCCTGCTCTACCTCGGCGCCGCCGTGATCGGCTTCGTCGGAATTCTCACCACCAAAGAAACCTGGGGCCGCGACGAGCGCGAGCGCGTACTCGCCCTCGTCGCCGAAGAACGCCGCCCCTGACATCACACCGGGCAGCAAGGCCGTGTCTGAGAAGTCCCGCCCGCCCAGCGGCGTCTGGTCCGCGCACGCGCAGCGTTGCCGGAACCACCCGAGAACGTCCAAGTGCACCAGCGATCCTCCGCCTTGCCATTGCGCTCGGCGTCCGATAGTGGTGGGGGTTTTTTGGGATTTGAACAAAAAAACCACCAGATGGGCAACCAAACCAGGGGGGGGACGTGGGGGCCGGCAAAAACTGGAAGCGGCAAGGAAAGG
>NZ_JBHZEJ010000044.1:0-47795 GCF_042756365.1 Streptomyces sp. NPDC059092 | reverse complement strand
TGCCATTGCGCTCGGCGTCCGATTGTGGTGGCTTTGTGTGCGAATTCGCACACAAAGCCACCATCCAGTCCAACATCAGCTTTGCGTGACCTTGCCTCCCGTCAATTCGGTCACTCGCACTGACTCGGTGCCGTCGGAGCTGTGCCGCGTCGACCAGTTCTCCAGGGCCACGCGGCAGGCATGGTCCAGGTGGTGCAGGCCGGAGAGGTTCAATTCGATGGGCCGGTCCCTGGGCAGCGCTTCGAGGCTGTCGAGGATCTTCGGCAGCCTGAGGAAGGTCGCATTGCCCGACAGGTGCGCCTGGACGGGTCCGGCACCCTTGTCGATGACCTCCAGTTTGACGTGTGAGCCGTCCCAGGCCGTCTTGGCCACGGACAGGGCCAGACCGATCAGCACGCCCTCGAACATGTTCACCGCGACGATGGCCACTGCCGTGACCAGCAGGATCAGTGCCTCGCCCCGGTGTTCGCGCCACAGCGACGCGATCGTGCGCAGCGGGATCAGCCTCCAGCCCGCGTGGATGAGGATGCCGGCGAGGGCGGGCAGCGGAATGAGTCCCAGGACGGACGGGAGCAGTGCCGCGAACAGCAGGAGCCATACGCCATGAAGGATCCTGGATGCCTTGGTCTTCGCGCCGGCCTGGACGTTGGCGGAACTGCGTACGATGACCGCGGTCATCGGCAGCGCGCCCAGCAGCCCGCACACGGCGTTGCCGGCGCCTTGGGCCATCAGTTCCTTGTCGTACTCGGTGCGTGGCCCGTCGTGCAGGCGGTCCACGGCCGCGGCGCTGAACAGGCTCTCGGCGGAGGCGATCAGGGTGAAGGCCAGGACGGTTCCGAGCATGCTCACGCTCGCCAGTTCGCCGAACGCGTCGGGCCCGGGCGCCTGGACGGCACCCAGCAGACCGCGCACCTCAACGGTGGCGATCGGCGGGCTGAACACCAGCGAGGCGAGCGTGGCCAGGACGACCGCCGCCGGCGCACCGGGAACGGCACGTACCCGGCTCGGCATCCGCTTCCACAACACCAGCACGGCGATGGTCCCGGCTCCGACCGCCAGCGACACCAGGGCCCTGGTGCTGAAGGCAGCCTCGACCAGCACCTCGGGAAGTCCGGCTATCTTGCCCAGGCCGGAGACCGGGGCTTTCAGACCGGCCGCCGCGTAGAGCTGGCCCGCGATGATCATGAGCCCGATACCGGCGAGCATGCCCTCGACGACCGCGACCGAGATGGCCCGGAACCAGCGCCCCAGCTTCAGCGCGCCCATGGCGAGTTGAAGCAGCCCGGCGGCCAGCACGATCACGCCGAGCGCCGGCAGGCCGAAGGTCTGGACAGCCTCGAATACCAGCACCGTGAGACCGGCGGCCGGGCCCGACACCTGGAGACTGCTGCCACGCATCATGCCCGTGACGAGACCGCCCACGATGCCGGTGATCAGTCCCAGCTCCGCCGGAACACCGGAGGCCACGGCCACGCCCACGCACAGCGGCAGGGCGACGAGGAAGACGACTACCGAGGCGGCGAAGTCCTGCCGCACATGAGGGAGTTTCGTTCGGTGGTCCATCGTGGTCCTCACATCCGCGCACTGCTGGTGGAAGGACCGGGCGTGATCGATGAGGGATTTCATTGTGGTAATTCCTCCTGGCGCGCCCATGGGGGCGCGTCGGCGTACGTTGCGAGAGACGGGAGCACGGCGAGCACAGCGGTACGACTTCGCATCGGCGTCCTCGGCAATGCGGAGCGGGAGCAGCAGGTCTGTGCGCGCCGCAGGTCCGCTCAGCAGCGGAACACCTGAAGTACGTCCGGAGAGTGGGAGGTTGAGGAGCCCCCTGCCGGACCGGCACGGCACTGCGCGGGGAGAACCGCTGGTGGGCGCTTCCCCGCGTGGTCGCCTGTCAGCAGGGAACGTGAGAGCGGGACGGGCACGGAGCCAGCCGCAGCGCGAGGCCTCTCGTGCGGGCGAAGCAATCCGTCCGGGGTGCTGTCACGGTCGGGTGCGTCGCAGGTGACGTCATCCCAATCCGTCTCGTGCACGCTCTCCGCCGCGTATGTCGCCTGCGGTCCGGCAGTGGACACGGGGATGTACTCAGATTCCGGCGATGCGGTCGGGGCGAAGAACCGCAGGGCCAGCAGGAGGACGGTCGTCAGGGTCGTCACGAACCGGGTCGCCGTCTTGCGCACTCCGCTTCTCCTCTCCTGCTTCGTCCGCACCGCCGGCGCATCTCGGTCTGCCCGTCGGCTTCCCGGGTTGTCATGCGACCGCCTGCGTGGCCGCTCCGACGCCGACCGGGTCCGGATGATGGATGGGACCAGCGCCTCGGGACAAGGGCAGGCCGGTTCCCTTGTTGGCCTGGGCGACGATCTCGGCGGTGATGGAGACCGCCGTCTCCTGCGGGGTGTGCGCGCCCAGGTCGAGTCCGATCGGGGAGTTGAGGCGAGCGAGGTGCTCTTCGCGTACGCCGGCCTCGCGCAGGAGTCCCAGCCGGTGGTCGTGGGTGCGTCGCGAGCCCATCGCGCCGATGTAGCCCACCGGCAGGCCGAGCGCCAGCCTCAGCAGGGGAATGTCGAATTTGACGTCGTGGGTGAGGACGCAGATGGCGGTACGGGCGTCCACGTCGCAGTCAGCCAGGTACCGGTGCGGCCAGTCGGTCACGACCTCGTCCGCGTGCGGGAAGCGCGCGGGGGTGGCGAAGACGGGCCGGGCGTCGCACACGGTGACCCGGTAGCCCAGGAAGTGGCCTGCCTCGCTCAGCGCGCCCGCGAAGTCGACGGCGCCGAAGATCAGCATCCGGGGCCGAGGAGCGTTGGTGTGCACGAGCACGGACAACCGCTCGGGGCACGTATCGCTGTCTCCGCCGACCTCGATACGGCCGGTGCGGCCTGCCCGTAGCAGCGCGCGGGTTCGCGACGCCACAGTCTGGTCCTCGCGCTCCCCGCCCAGGCTCCCGTCGTACGGTCCGTCGCCCGGAACGTGGAGGGTACGGCCGAGAAGGTCTTGCGGGCCGTCCACGACCTGGGCCACGGCTGCGGGACGGCCTGCCGCCACCTCCGCGAGGGCTGCGGTGAGGTGGGGCTGATGCGTGGGTTCCACGCGCTGTACCAGGATCTCGATCTCGCCGCCGCAGGTCAGACCTACGGCGAAGGCATCGGAGTCGGAGTAGCCGAAACGCGTCAGCACAGGAGCGCCATCGGATTCGAGAGTCTCCTGGCACAGTTCATAGACGGCTCCCTCCACGCATCCGCCGGACACACTGCCGATCACGTCACCGTTGGAGCCCACGGCCAGCGCGGTGCCGGGCGGCAGCGGCGCGCTGCCGCTGACGCCCGCGACAGTGGCGAGCGCGAAACGACGCTCCTCGCGGCACCAGTCGTACAGCGTGCCCGCGATGTTCAGCATGGAATGGTCTCCCTGGGGCGGTGTGAACAGGCCGCCGCCGCACGTGCGGAGGCGCGGAGTGAGCGGCGGCGGCCCTGATGCACGGCGCGGCGTGTCATCCTGCCGGACGGAGATGAGGAACCTGGTTCTCCGAGCGGGGCTTCCGCGACGATGGGTAGTTCGCGGGTTCGGCGGTCAGTGGGGGTGGCGGACCGCGTGGGCGATGGGTGATCCAACGCCCCGTACCGAACAGGCCCTTCGTCGCGAACCCGTTGGTGACTCGGCTGCTCGGGGGGCTGTTCACGCTGGATCTTCAGCGTCCCTCAAGCGTGGTGGCTTCGCACGTTCCGTGGCACGCCGCCTTGTGCCAGGCAGTGGTGTTCCATGGTGTGACAGGGCACCCCTCCCGCCTGCCTCTGAGTACAGGAGGGAGGGGCCGACATACATGGTTACCGGCGGAAGGCGGACAGATCGAACTGTGGGTCCCCGATGGTGGTGAACCAGGTGCGGATCCGCTCCCGCTTGTCGCTGAAGGTCAGACCCAGTTGCAGCAGGATCCGTGCCTTCTGCGGGGAGAGGTCGGCGGCTCCGATCACTCCGGGTGTTCCGTCGTCGTACATGCCCTCGCCCCCGGTCCGGGTGGCCGAGACGAAGAGCACGCCCTTCTTGATCGCCTTAACCTCGGCCGCGCTCTGGGCGGTCGAGATGCCGCCCGGGCCGTGACCTGAGGTCACGATGCCCTTGTTGCCGGCGGCCACCAGGGCGTCGATCGGAGCCGGGGAGGAGTCGATGTACCCGCCCACGATGTCCACCAGGGGCAGGTCTGCCGCCTTCTTCTTGGACAGGTCGAACGGCGTCTTCCAGGAGGTCTTGCCACACTCCATCACTCGGGCGGGCGCCCGCATCGTACGGATGTGGTCTTCGTTGACGACGCCCAGCGCACCGTAGTTGCCGCCGCCGAAGGTATCCATCCGGTAGCCGTCGGTCCTGGTGACCTCCCGGGCGGCAAAGAACTGGTCGTTCATCAGCATGACGGTGCCGTAACAGGTCGTCCTGCCGCTCGCGGCCAGCCGGATCGAGCTGAACATGTTGGTCGAGCCGTCGGTGGTGAAGGTCTTCGACTGATGCATCGACCCACTGATCACGACCGGCTTGTCGGAGCGCCCGGTCAGGTCGAGGTAGCGATTTCACGCAACTTCGGGTTCCGGTCGGTCGGCGGAACCGGCTTGACCGTGACCTTCGGTGTGCCCGCCGTCGCGGCGACGGCGGCGGCACGGGCGGACTGGGCTGCCGTACTGGCACCGGCGGTTGACGCCGAGAGCACCGCCACTGCGACACCGGCTGCCGCCACTGCGGCTGCTGGGGTCATGTAGTGCTTTTTGAGACCGGGATACATCTCGCTCCTTGTCGGAGAGATCCCTCATGGCGCCGCAAAGTGAACCAATCCAGATAATTCCGGTCACAGTCACTCAAGTTAACGATCTTTAAACGCTCCGCCGAGGCGTGCCTCAGGGGGCGTCCCCGTTTCGCGCGTGGACGCGTCGGCCCACCCCGCAACAATGAAAGACCTGGTGAGGGAAGGAAGGCGCCGTGAGCCGACCAACTCGGGCTGCGGCCTAACTTGTCGCACGGCATCGCACAGCGACGGGGCCACCGGCACGAACGGTAACCGCACCCATCCGGGCTACGTCACACGCGGCCACGCGGTGAGCGCGGACTCAAGGCGAACAGCGGGCTGCTGGCACCCGGGCACAGCCACGACGGAACTCACCGCTCCGGCCCTGATGCAGGGCGCTCGGAGGTGGATGGCGACGCCTCGTCCGGCACGTCCGCCGACTGCCGGCGCTGCGACTCGGCCTCCCCCTCCGACGGCTCGTACGCGGCCATGTCGAGGAGTACGAGCGCGTCGTGGGCGGGGGTGGCGGGCTCGGCGTAATAGGTGACCAGGCGGTGGCCGGGGGTCCCTTCCACGTGCATGCTCTGGTAGTTGAGGGTGAAGGTGCCGACGTCGGGGTGGTGATAGGTCTTTTGACCGTGTGCGTGCGCCTTGACGTCGTAGCGCTCCCAGAGACGGGCGAAGTCCGGGCTCTTGAGGAGGAGTTCTCCGACGAGGCGGGCGAGGTCCGGGGCGTCGGGGTCGGTGCCGGCCAGGGCCCGCAGTCGGGCGATGCAACCGAGGAGGGTGTGTTCCCAGTCGTCGAAGAGTTCACGAGCGGCGGGGTGGAGGAAGGCGTAGCGCGCGATGTTCCGCTGATTCGCCGGCCAGTCCTCGATGCCGGTGAACAGTCGCAGCCCGGCGGGGTTCCAGGCCAGCAGGTCGTTGGTACGGCTGGTTATGTAGGCGGGACCCGGTCTCAGGCTGTCCAGGAGAAGACTGACGCCCGGCCGCAAGGTTCCGCGGGCCGCGATCGACGGTTCGTACCCCGTCCGGGTGGCGAGGACGGCGAGGCTGCGCAGGTGCTCGCGCTCGTGGCCCTCCAGCCGAAGCGTACGGGCGAGAGCATCGACGACCGACGGGCTGGGGTTGGTCTCCTTGCCGCGCTCCAGGCGTGCGTAGTAGTCGATGCTGATACCGGCCAGAGTGGCCAGCTCCTCACGGCGTAGCCCAGGCGTACGGCGCAGCCCGCCACCCGCCGCGAGGCCGACATCCTGGGGAGTCACCTGGGCGCGGCGGGCCCGTAGGTAGCGCCCCAGCTCGGTGCCCCCGCCGACAGGCTGCTGCTCACTTCTCATACCGTCCAGTATGCCGGGCATGTGACCTGCGAGGCAGGCGCGTGGGGTGCCCTGTCACAGCACGGAACACCGCTGCCCGGTACGACGCGGCCTACCAGACGGCGTACGAAGCGCAGATGCTGGGGGATGTTGACGACATCGCCCCCGTACCTGGCACCAAGCGCGTCGCGCGCGTCGAGGAGAACACCGCCGCCGACGGCATCACACTGACCGCCGAACAACTGGACAAACTCAACCACCTCACCCCGACCGCGGGCGAACGTCTCGAAGAGGAGATGAGCCGGCTCGTCAACCTCTGACGCGGCCATCGCACCGGAACTCGGGTGCATCGGAGTCGTCAAGGACAAGCCGGACGAGGCCCTGGCCCACTTGGCGATCTACGCCGGATGGCCGAGCTCGACAAGCGTGGCTTTTCGGCTCAAGGACATCATCTACGGCCGGGGATACGGACGACAGGAGGTCGAACAGCAGATATGCGTGCCACCACATTGAGCCTGGGCGGTCCCGAGGCCGGTGTCCTGGGTCTGGGCTGCATGGACATGACCCATAGGTACGACCTGAACACTCCACGCGACGGTCGAACGTCGGTCGCGGTGCTTCACCAGGCCCTCCACCTGGGCATGACCCTGATGGACACGGCTGACGTGTACGGGCCCTACGCACCAACCTCGCCATCGTCGGCCGGGTCCGGGATATCGCCGAGCGGATCGGCACCACCCCTGACCAGGTGGCGCTCGCGTGAGTGCCGGCCCAAGGCGAGTACGTCATCCCGATCCCCGGGACCAAGACCCCGAAGTACCTCGCGGACGACGCGAGCGCCGCGGACATGGAACCGAGCGCGGCGGACCTGGCCGACCTGGACGCCCTGCCCACACCGGAGGGCGGCCGCTACTGAGTGGTGGCTCCCCACCAACCTCACACCATTTCAAGGAAGATCGGAAGATTCTCATGCGAGCAACAGTGATGTACGCCGCCGGTGACGTCCGTGTGGAGAACGTCCCTGACCCGAAGATCCAGAATCCCACTGACGCCATCGTCCGGGTGGTACTCGCCTGTGTCTGCGGCAGCGATCTGTGGCCGTACGCCTCCATGCCGGCCTCGGAGCAGGGCAGGCGTATGGGGCACGAGTTCCTCGGCATCGTCGAGGAGACCGGCTCCGAGGTGTCCGGGGTGAAGGCCGGTGACCTGGTCGTCGCCCCCTTCCTCTGGGCGGACAACACCTGCGTCTTCTGCACGGAAGGTCTCCACACGGTCTGCCCGCACGGCGGTCAGTGGGGCCCAAACGGAGTCGACGGCGGCCAAGGCGAGGCCGTACGGGTGCCGCAGGCCCAGGGAACGCTGGTCAAACTCCCGGTGGCCGAGGACTCCGCCCTCCTGCCGTCACTGCTCAGCCTCTCCGACGTCCTCTGCACCGGCCACCACAGCGCGGTGAAGGCCGGAGTCGGCCCGCGCACGGCCGTGACGGTGATCGGCGACGGCGCGGTCGGCCTCTCCGCGGTACTCGCCGCGAAGCGGCTCGGGGCCGAGCGGATCATCCTGATGGGCCGCCACCAGGACCGTACCGACCTGGGTCGCGACTTCGGCGCCACCGACATCGTTCCGGAGCGGGGCGAGGAAGGCATCGCACGTGTACGGGAGCTGACCGGCGGCCTGGGCACCCATGCCGTTCTGGAGTGCGTGGGCGCGCTGTCCGCGTTCGAGATGAGCTTGGGCGTGGTTCGCGCAGGCGGTGCGATCAGCCGGGTCGGCGTACCGCAGTACGCCGAAATCCCCTTCGGCTTCCCGGACTTCGCGAAGAACGTCACCCTCACCGGCGGTGTGGCCCCGGCCCGTGCGTACATGGAGGAGCTGCTGCCCGATATCCTCGAAGGGAAGATCGAACCGGGTCGGGTCTTCGATCGGACCATCGCCCTGGACGACACCCCTGACGCCTACCGCGCGATGGCCGACCGCGAGGCGCTGAAGGTCCTCATCAAGCCCTGACCACGCGTATACGTGTCACAGCGGCGACGGCCGGCACTCCCATGTCCGTCTTCGCGGGAACTGCCGTCCGTCGTCAGCTCCGCTTCCTCCTTGCGCCTCTCGAAACGGCTTCGGTGACCTCCGTGTCGAGGAGGACCATCTTGTCGTAGGCGGGCGTGCCGGGTTCGGCGTAGAACGCGACGAGGCGGTGGCCCGGGGTACCTTCCAGGTGCATGGACTGGCATCCGAGGGTGAGATCGCCGACCTGCGGATGGTGGAAGGACTTGTCACCGGCGGGGTGCGGCTGCACGTCGTAGTGGTTCCATCGGCGCGCGAACTCCGGGCTTTCGAGAATGAGTCCCTCGATGAGCCGGGCGAGGCCGGGGGTGTCGGGTTCGGTACCAGCCAGTGCGCGCAGACGGCCGACGCAGGTGCGGACCTCCTCGCCCCAGTCCGCGAACAGCTTGGGCGCACGCGAGTCGAGGAAGAGGTACCGCAGCACATTGCGTTCCTCGGGCGGCTGTTCCTCCGTCCCCGCGAACAGCCGGAGCCCGCCGGGGTTGGTGGCGAGGATGTCCATGGTGCGGCTTACCACGTAGGCAGGGTTGGGGCGCAGCCTCTCCAGCATCAGCTCGATGTCGGGCCGTACGGTCCGGTCGGCCGAGACCGACGGTTCGGGATCCGGCCTCCTGCCGGCGTGCACCACCAGTTCACGCAGGTGGTCACGTTCGTGCGCCTCCAGCCGGAGCGCCCGGGCGAGGGCATCGACAACGGATGGGCTCGGGTTCGTCTCCTGGCCGCGTTCGAGACGCGCGTAGTAGTCGATGCTGATACCGGCCAGGGTGGCCAGCTCCTCACGGCGAAGCCCGGGCGTACGACGAAGCCCTGCGCCGGGCGTGAGGCCGACGTCCTCGGGAGTCACCTGTGCCCGGCGGGTTCGCAGGAAGGTCCCCAGCCCGCTACCGCCGACGTTCCGCTGCTCGCGTGCCATGCAGTTCAGTATGGCAGGCGAGGCATCCGAGGCCCGCGTGGTGATCGATCACGTCGTTGCCCACGTCGCCGAGCGCTTCACCGGCGTGCCACTGCCATGTTCGCGTAGCGGCAGCACAGCAGCCCTGAGGCGCGAGACCTCAGGGCCAGGGTGCGGAAGAGCGTGTCTTACCTGCGGTCGTATTCCTCGTCGCCGACGAGTTCGCCCCACTCGGTCGCGCCGTCCCCGTCTCCATCGGTGTCCACCATGGCAAGGTGGATCATGAAGTCCTCGCGGGTGGCACCGTGCCAGTGCCACTCCCCCGGGGGCGTGAAGATCGTGTCGCCGGGGCGCATGACGATCAACTTGCCACCGCGTGCCCGGACCAGCCCAATGCCCTCTGTGACGTGCAGGGTCTGGCCGAGGACGTGCCGGTGCCAGGCCGTGCGGGCACAGGGTGAGAAGCGCACCATGCTGGCGCGCAGCCGGGAGGGCTCCACACCAGCCGTGATGTTGTCGACCCAGACGTCACCGGTGAACCTCTCCGCCGGCCCCTTGCCGGTCGGCTGCTTCGGCAGCTTCTCCGTTGTAGGGCGCGCGCCGGACGCGGCTGCGCCTGCCTCGGCGGCGTGGGCGGAGGAGCCGCCAAAGGTGAGTCCCGTCAGCGCTACGGGTGCGGTGATTCCTGCGGAGGCACGTAGCACGGAACGGCGGTCCCAGTTGCTGCTCATTGCCGACATGACTGTCGTCCTTTCTCCTTCGGATGCCACCGCGGTCTTCACTGCCGCGGCGGTCGTGCGTGGGGAGGGGCAGGTCGGTTGAGGGGGATCCAGGGACCGTGGTCAGCGAAGTCGTCTGTCCTCGGTAGCGACGGGGCCGCTATCCGGCTGGCCCGCTGATGAGGAGAATTCCATTCCGAGTGGAGAAGATCCAGGCGCGTGGGGTGTCCTGCCACAGCGCGGAACACCAGTCCCTGGCACAGCACAGCCTCCCGTGCAAACTTGAGCGGCGCGCCCGCGGTGCTCTGCGACCATGCCTCGCCCATAGCAGATAAATGATCAGCCCGGCCGAAATGTTGGGTGCCCTGTCACTACGTCGATCGGCACTCCCTGGCAGTACACGGCCTGTCACAGGGTGAGTCCGTCCGGCAAGGTGGTTGCGGAAGGCGAAGGTTCCGCGCGGTCGTGGTTGGGCGCCCCATCCGTGGGAGCGGCCGGCGGGCGCGACCGAACAGCCAAAGCCAGTACGACCGCTCAGCGGCGTACAGCCTTCCGGCACCGGGGATTTCCGGGGCGCCGCTTTGGGGAAGGTGCGCTTCCGCTCCCCCCGGGACGAAAGCCGAGTGAATGGGAACGGCCGGAGGGAGCCGCATGCCGCGCGAGAAGACAACCCGATTCGGGCTGGCTCTGGCGGCTCTCCTGGTCGTCCTGCAGTTCGTCGGCCTGATGGTGCCCGGCACGACCGGGCACGACAGGTACAGTCCTGCCACGGTGACGACGGCGCCGTCCGCGAACATGGTCACCGCCGACCTGGTAGACGAGTTCGCCACCTGCGGCGACGGCGAGCGGACCCTTGACCCGGCCCCCTGGCTGGGGGGCCGCGACCGCCACCGCCCCTCCCCCGAGCCCGACACCAAGCCTTGCGCCGGCGGCATCTGGGCAACCGAGTTCACGGCCCTGCCTCCTGGCGGCCTCACGGTGTCGCGCCTCAAAGCGAAATCCTCGGTTTCGCACTCGCTCACATCACTCCAGGTCTTCCGCTGCTGATCTGTTCAGCAGCTACGGCGATTCTCGGGGCTCCCCTCCGCTGGTGAGCGGCATCTGCTGGTGAGCTCTTCGGGGCCGCAGCCCACAGGCCTCACGCGACCTATGGCTCCCGCGAGTTGCGCGGCTGTCGAGCTCCGGCGCCGTCGGCAGTGGTACGCGGTGATGTCCCGGCCTGTGTGCGGCAGCGACACGCACGCTGCTTCCCCCTGTGGGGAGGACACTGCCTACCCGGTCGACGCCGAGGGCGTACGCACCGGTGCTCTGAAGCAGTGGCCGGGACCGCGCGTACTCGAAGACCGAGGCATGTCGGACCGTGAACTCACCGACCCCGCGCGGCCGGTTCCGCGAGTGCACACGGGATCCGTACTCGCCCATGTCGCGGCTTCCGATACCTCCCAGGTGCGGCGACGGCGCCCTGGGCCACCGAACGGAAACGTCCGTCCACGCCATGGTCTTGCAGACGGCCCGGACGCACGAATAGGCAGCACACGCAACGCAACAGAAAGAACACTCGATGAGTCAGACCTCAACATCGATCGATCGCAAAAAGTCCGCTGCCCGGGCAGGGAACCAGTGCGAGTCCTCACGCAAGGAGGCGCGCGCGTGAAGCCGAAGCACAAGGTGATCGTCCTGGTTTCCGTTGCCTTCTTGGCCCTGGCGGCACTCGCCTACGTCAATCTGCAGCACGTGCGGGAAACAGGCCGGCGAGGGATTTCCTTGGCGAGCGAAGGCAGAGGGCCTGACGTCGGCCACCAGTCGAGCGAGTTCAACCTGACAGCTGAGGCGGATCTTTAGCCATGCTACGCAAACTGCTCTTCTGGAGCATCGCGGTCGTATTCCCCCTCCCACTGGTACTCACCTACGATTACCAGGCCACCGAACCCGACTCCCTGAAGTTCTACATCTTCCTCGGTCTGATTGCTTATACATGGTGGCTGCTCTCCATCCTGCTCAGCGTGAGACCGTCCTGGCTGGACCGTTCCGTTGGGCTGCCTTCCATTTACGGCCTTCACGGGATGCTTGGTGTGCTGGCGATCGCCACGGCCTATGTGCACCGCGATTACGGCTACTCACCGAGCCGCCTGGCGCGAGACCTGGGAGATTGGGGGTTCTACGGGGCACTCGGAGTACTGTGCTTCTCGGTGTTCTTCATGAGCGGATGGTTCGTCGACAGATCGAGTCTGCTACTGACCGCCAAGCGGATTCTGGAGGTTGTATTCCGTCGCCAACTCTCCGTGTGGGTCCACCGACTCAACCTGGTGGTCGTGGCGATGATCTGGCTGCACGTACACCTGCTCTTGAGGGTGAACCAGCATTTTGCGTTCATGATGCTCTTCGACTTGTACACAGTCGTAGTGATGGGCATCTACACCTGGAAGAAATGGATCGCACCCGACACCTATCCGACGGGTACCGTCATAAGCAATGAGATGCTCGGTGGGGCAACGCGACGGGTTTCGGTGAAGGTCGACAGGAAGGCGTCAACTCTGCAACCGGGTGACTTTTTCTTCCTCAGCTTCGAGGGATCTCCTTCCGTAAGCCGAGAATGGCATCCTTTCTCGGTGACCGACGACAACCCGGAGACCTTGACCTTCACAATTCGCCAGCACGGAGACTTCACTCGCCGTGTCGAAGATGTCGAGGTGGGAACCCGCGTGCGCTTGGAGGGACCATTCGGCCGCTTCGAATCGATCATCCAGGACCGAGACCACGAAGCTCCGCTCGTATTCCTCGGGATGGGCGCGGGAGCAGCGCCATTGATCAGCTTGACAGCAGCCCACCACACCACACGAAAGATTCACCTGCTGTGGGCCGTGCGGAACCCGGAAGACGCCTATTACCGTGACGTCCTCAAGGAATACCAGGCGGCATCCGGCGATCATTTGCAGGTCACCATCAGCATTGGCCGGTTCCGCCGTGAAGATCTCACCAACGCGCTCTCCGCGCAGGAAGTCACGAAGGGCTCATTCTTCATCGTGGGCCCGAACCCCGCCGTATTGGCAAACCAGCGCCTGCTGCGGCGAATTGGAGTCCCTGCGCGGCGAATACACCAAGAACGACTGACCATGTAGGCGGCGCACCACTCACCGCCCGGGTCGGGTACATAAAGACAACTTTACGTCTCAGAATTCCCGAGACCACAGCCTCGTGCAGTCTCAGGGATAACGAGACATTCCACACGCCACAGATACGGAGTTCAAAGAGATGAAATCCACGACACGCCGTCATTTTCTCGCACTGGCCACCTCCACTCTGGCCGGGGCAGCCGTGGCCGGCTGTTCGACAGGAGGGTCGGGTAACACGTCCAGCGGTTCCGCCCCCTCGAAGCCTCTCCCTCCGCTGAACGAATCACGCGCTTTGGTCACCTATTTTTCGGTGCCAGAGACCGATGACCCGAACAACATGTCCGATGACGAAGAGAACAGCACTCACGTAGTTGACGGCAAAGTTCTCGGCAATACCCAGCACGTCGCACAGATCATTTCGGAACGCACTGGCGCCGAAATGTTCCGCATTGAGACGGCAGAAGAACTTCCCCTTGACCACGAAACGCTCGAAAATCTCGCACTCGAACAGCAGGAGGCCAACGCAAGGCCGAAACTGAAATCCCCGATCCCGGATCTGGAAAAATATGACACCGTGTTCATCGGCTACCCGATCTGGTGGTACGAGCTACCGATGCCCATGCATACATTCCTTGAACAGAATGACTTCAGCGGAAAGAACATCGTACTGTTCAGCACTCATGGCGGAAACCGCCTGTCGGGAACCGTTGAAACCATCACCGATAAGCTTGCCGACTCCAACGTGATAAGTAACGCTTTGACGATATCGCGCGATGACATGGACGACGCCGAGGACGAAGTGGTGAAATGGCTCGACGGCCTCGACTGAAGATCGGCGAGGCGCAGGGAGTGCTCTGTCGCACTACGTAAGGCCGGCGTGCGGCACGGCTCTTCCCCGATCACGTTCCGAAATGTTCAAGTCTCCGACGTCATGCACTGGCGTCTCATCAGGAAGACGTCTCCGCTGTGGTCATAGGCTCCATCTTGGTTTACCTCGCCGTGCTGGCCGCGTTCGGCGCGCTCCACTGGTATGTGTGGTGCCGTGCCGTCCGCGACACGGCACCCCCGGGCTCTGTCCTCCGCCGCATCGGAAGCGTCATTCTCGTGGTGGGACCGCTGCTCACGGTCGCCACCCTGGTGGCCGGCCGTACAGAGGCCCCGTTCCGGGTCGAACAGATCCTGGCCTGGCCCGGATACCTGTGGCTGACGGTTTGGATGTACTTGCTGCTCGCACTGCTGGCAGGGGAGGCGATCCGTCCCCTGCTCTTGCGTTGGATCGCACGACGGGACACAGGGGAAGTGGAGGGCGAGGGCACCCTGGAGCAAGGGGCCGAACCCGTGCCGGTCAGCGAGTCCCAGTCCCTGACCGAGGCTCGGGAAGCCTCCGATGCCGAAGCGGGTACGGGGGCCAGGCCCGTCGCTGCGGCGGAGCACCCGCCCGCCGCGCGGGCCGGTGCGTTCTCCGGGGCCGGTCCCGCTGCCCCATCACGCCGCTTGTTCGTCGCCCGGGTCGTAGGGGGTACCGCTGCGGCGGTCGCCGTCGGCACGGTCGCCAACGGCGCGTACGGGGTCCTTCGCGGCCCAAAGGTGAAGCGGGTCACTGTCCCCCTGGCCAAGTTGCCGCGCAGTGCACACGGATTCCGGATCGCCGTGGTCAGCGACATCCACCTGGGTCCGGTTCTGGGACGTGGCTTCGCTCAGCGGGTCGTCGACACCATCAACTCAACCCAGCCCGACCTGATCGCGGTCGTCGGCGACCTGGTCGACGGCAGTGTCGAAGACCTCGGCCCGGCTGCGGCTCCGCTCGCGCAACTACGCGCCCGTCACGGCGCGTTCTTCGTCACGGGCAATCACGAGTACATCTCGGGTGTCGAGCAGTGGGTCGAGAGGGTGAGGGAGTTGGGGCTGCACCCGCTGGAGAACGCGCGTACCGAGCTGCCGGGCTTCGATCTGGCCGGGGTCGACGATGTCCGCGGCGAGCGCGTGGGCAAGGGGCCGGACTTCCACAAGGCCCTCGGGGACCGGGACCGCTCCCGCGCGGCTGTGCTCCTCGCTCACCAGCCCGTCGTCATCCACGACGCCGTCCGGCACGGCGTCGACCTCCAGCTCTCCGGCCACACCCATGGCGGGCAGCTCTGGCCGGTCAACTACGTCGCCGAGTTGGCCAATCCGACCGTCGCCGGGCTTGAGCGCTACGGCGACACCCAGCTCTACGTGAGTCGCGGCGCAGGAGCCTGGGGGCCACCGGTTCGGGTGGGCGCCCCGTCCGACATCACCGTCGTCGAACTCGCCTCACGACAGGCATAGTCACCCGAGCCCCGAACACGTCACGCTGCGGCTTCCTCCCTGATTTCCCGGAGGGCGTCGTTGAAGCCATCGGTCGTGACGCTGGAACCGGCGAGAAGGTCGAGGTGGACTTCATCGAGGCGCTTGCCGGTGGCCACACCGGGAAGCGCCTCGGCGAAGCGCTTCTGGTACCAGCGTGAGACGAAGCCCCTGGCGCAGGGTCTGCCGGTCAGGCGAAGAGCTCCCCGGCGAAGTCCGGGGACGCGTCGACACGACCGTCCGAACCCATACGAACATAGGTGAAACGGTATGCGGTAGCGAGCTGATGAGGTTCGGTGAAGAACAGGGCAGTCGCCAGGGCGTCGGCCACGGCCGTGTCGTCTGCGACGACCCAGGTGGCGAGGGTTTCGCCGGTCGGCCGGCCTGTGCGGCCGTCGAGAATGTGATGCAGGCCTGCGCCCCACGCACGCCGGTTTGTCGCGGAGGCGCACAGAGCTTGCTGGTGGAGATACGCGATGCCGATCACGCGGCCGGGGTCCTGTGGATGCTCCAGGCCGACCCGGAGGGTGTTCTCGCCGTCATGGCGCAGGTCTCCGCCGGCGTCGACGACGAACCGGCTGATGTCCGCTTCCCGGAGCAGCGAGGCCACGAGGTCGACAAGGTGCCCCTTGCCCGCAGCACCGACATCGATCACCAAGGGACCACGGGTGGTGAGCACGGCGCCGTTCCGGGCCACATCCGTGCTCCAGGAGGGCCGGACGCCGGCGTGCAGCGCCCGCACGGAAGCGGGCGCCGGGGTGAGAGTGTAGGTCCTGTCGTAGCCGAGAAGTTCGAGGTCACGGCCGACGAGTGGGTCGACGGCCCCGTCGGTGAGGTCGGCCAGCCGGTCGTACAACTCGAAGAGGAGACGACTGTTGTCCGGGAAGGTGAATCGGCCACCAGCGGGGGCTGTGGCTACGCGTGAGATGAGCGAGTCGGGCCGGAACCGGGAGTACACGGCATCGAAGCCGTCGACGCGGCCGAGCAGTTCGCGGCGCAGATCAGTGTCCAGCGGGCGGTCCGTCTCGATGCTCCAGTGCGTACCGATGACATCGAAGGTGAATGTCGGGCGGCTGCCGCACCCAAGCGTGGCCGGGGCTGCGTCACGGTCGGAGTGGATCACGGGCTCGCTTCCGTCGGATACGGCGGCAGGCATCGGACGGTGATATCGGCCACTGGGCCGCCGGCCCCACATGCCACCGTTCCTGCTGGTCGGGTACGCGTGCGGAGCTTGGAGGCCGTCGACCGCGCGCACTCGCTCGCTTGCCGTCGGCCACCAACCTTCAGCTCTGCAGCGTGACCGCTACGCCAGTCACGTGCCAGGCAGCGTTGTGCCAGGCAGCAACATTCCGTGTTGTGACAGGGCGCCCTACGTGCCTCCCCCGCAGGTCACCCGTGGCGCCGAGGCACTACACGCGGCTTCCCTCGCCGGTCGTCCCGCACCGTTGACCATCGCCGAAATGATCACGCCCGCGTTTCACCCAGGGCCTGCTTCGCCGTCTCCGGTCCCCACAGGAGCCCGATGGCGCCTCCGATGATCAGTAGCACCATGCATGAGCCAAGGGCCGTCGCGATGCCGTACGTGCCGACGACGACGGGCATCAGGAAGGTCGTGACTGCCGAGCCCATCCGGCTCGCGGCGACGGCGAGGCCCACACCGCGGCCGCGCAACTGGGTCGGGAAGAGTTCGGCGGGATAGACGTACACGACGTTTCCGGTGGAAACGATCACGAGCGCGAAAATCCCGAAGAGCAGGACCGAGACAACAGGGTTGGGAGCGGCCACGAAGGTCATGGGGATCAGCAGCACCGCCGCCAGGAGGAAACCGCCGAAGAGCAGCGGCCGGCGCCCGAAGCGGTCGACGAGGAAATAGCCGAGGAGGGCGCCGACGGCCACGCAGCAGTTGTAACCGAGAGCACCCGCGTAGGGATCCTTTACGCCCAGGGTTTCGAGCACTCGCGGCGAGAAGGTACCCAGAGCGAAGTTCGGCATGACGGCGACCGCGTAGGACATGCAGGCGATGAAGGTCCGGCGCCCCATGCCCGCGACGAAGAGATCACGCATGCGCCCGGTGACATGGGGTTCCGCGACGTCAATCGTCGGCAGGGCGATCTCCGGGCCGAGCTTCGTCGTCACGATCTCCCTGGCCTGCTCGACTCTCCCGTGCTGCATGAGCCAGCGCGGGGACTCCGGTATCCGCATACGCAGCAGGAAGACCACGACGGCGGGAATCGCCGAGCTGACCAGGGCGAGCTTCCACCCGTAGTCGGGGACGGCCCTCAACGCGAGGCCGGCGACGTACGCCGTCGCGAAGCCCGCGGCCCAGGCGATGCCGAGCATGCTCAGCGCCCTGCCCCTCCAGTGCGCGGGTACGTACTCGGCCAGGAGCGCCTTGGAGGCGACGTAGTCGCCGCCGAGCAGAATGCCGAGCACCAGCCTTACGGCGAACAGCGACCACCCCGGTTCGGCCCAGAATTGCGCGAGGGACGCGAGTGCGAACACCAGCATGAGGGGGCCGTAGAACGGCTTGCGTCCGAACTTGTCGACGAGGCGTCCGCAGGTGAGAGCTCCGAAGAATAGACCGATGAGCGTTGCCGAGGCGAGCAGCCCCATCCAGACGTCGTCGATGCGGATGGTCTCCGAAGCGGTGGTGAGCGCGATCCCGCTCACACCGAGCACATAACCGTCCGAGAACGAACCTGTCGCGGACGCAATACTCACGCGCCAGTGGAACCGTTTGACCGGTGCCTCATCGAAGGCAACCGTGCGTATGGAGGATGACTTCATCGTCATTTTTCTGTTCTTTCGTAAGGCCGGAGGCCGATTTCCCCCGTCCGTGACGACGGGGACACCGACAGCGAGGAGGCCTCACACGAACGCCTCGGCGCAGTCGACGGAACCCGAGTTACGGGCCTGCTGAGTCAAGCCACGAGACCGTCGAAGCGTCCAATATCTATTCCCGAAGACCGCTATATCGAGGTCGTATAGCCGATTCCTCCCGTTCAACCGCACGTCATGGAACTCTCGTGGACGGTGCCTGCGAGAGGCGGGCTCCGTACTCCCGGCGAACCCACACCGACACAGAGGTCGACGATGCTCCAGCAGTCCCATTGCACCTACCGCGGGTACCGCACCGCCGGGATCCGTCTCACCGAGCCGCTGCTGAAGGACCTGGAGTTCCACCGCACCGAGAGGTTCGGTGTGACGCTCGACGCGATCCACTCGTTCGACAAGGCACACCTCGTGATGCTCGTCGAGCAGGGGCTCATCGGCGCTTCGGACGGTCGCGCGATGCTCAGGGAGATCAGGCGTATGGAGTCGATCGGCGTCGAGGAGGCGCGATTGCAGGCACAAGGCGGCGAGCATTCCTGCGAACAGTTCCTCATTCGGTCGCTCGGCGAGGAGATCGGTGGCCAGCTCAACCTGGCGAGAAGCTCCGGGGACCTCGGCGAGGTCTCCCGGCGGATCACGCTCAGGACCAGGATCACCACCGCGCTGACCACATTGCTCACTCTCCGCAGGGCGGTGATCGAACTCGCGGAGCGGCACACCGACGCCGTCTTCCCAGCCCAGACATTCCTCCAGCACGCGCAGCCGACCTCCCTCGGACACTGGTTCGCCATGTGGGCGGCAGTGCTCTCCCGGGACACGGACCGCCTGCTCGCGCTCTACGAACGGGTCAACGAGTCGCCGGCGGGAGCGGGCATCCTCACCGGCAGCGACTTCGCCATCGAACGCCACCGCACCGCGGCGCTGCTCGGCTTCGACGCCCCGATGGCGAACACGTACGACGCCATCATGAGCCACGACGTGAGCGTCGAGGCGCTCAGTGTGATCGGTATCGTCTGGAGCGGCCTCGCCCGCATGAGCGACGACATCGAGCTGTGGTTCTCCAGCGACGCCGGGTTCATAGACGTCCCCGACCGCTTCTGCGACACCTCCAGCGTCATGCCTCAGAAGCGCAACCCCGGTCTGCCCCAGCAGATCAAGGCGCAGTCCGCCAAAGCGCTCGGCGCACTCACGGCAGGCTATCTGGCGGAACGCGGGGCCTCCGGGCAGCCGATGCTCGAACGCCTGGAGGCGGAACGGTCGTTGTGGGAGCTGTACGACGATCTCGCACCACTCACGCACAACCTGGGTCTCATGCTCACCGCGCTCACTCCCCGGACCGAGCGGATGCTTGACGCGGCGGCAGCGAGCTGGTCGACAGCGAGCGACCTCGCCGCCCTGCTCGTACGCGAAGCCGGGCTCCCCTGGCGCTCCGCCCACCAGATCACGGGCATCGTCGTCCGGCTGAGCACCGAACGGAAGATCCCGCCCAACGAGGTCGGTCAGGAACTCGTGGACGAGGCCGCCGGCCTCTACTTCGGAAAGAAGCTCCCGCTCGATCCGGCAGCGCTCGCGGACGCGCTCGACCCCGTGGCCTCGGTCGCCCGGCGGACCGTGTACGGCGGACCGGCCCCGGCTGCCGTCGTCGCGGCTTGCGAGGAGACGCGTGCGAAACTGGACGATGACGGCGAACGCGTGCGCCGGCGCAGTGATCGGGTCGGCCGGGCGGCGCTGGACCTGGAGTCGGCGATCGACACGATCATCGCGGCGGCCTGACGCTCCAGCCGCACGGTAGGTGCCATCGACCGGGATGGAGGGAACGAACCCGTGAGCCTCACTCGACTCGGCTACTTCGTGGCCGTCGCGGAGGAACTGAGCTTCACCCGGGCCTCCGCCAGACTCCACATCTCCCAGCCCCCACTCACCCAGCAGATACGCCGACTGGAGCAGGAACTGGGCGAGGAGCTGATCGTCCGGACCACGCACAGGATCTCCCTGACCCGGGCAGGCCGCGCGCTGCTGCCCGAAGCACGCCGGATACTCGAACAGCACAGGAAGCTGCCGGCGCTCGTACACGAGGCCGCACGAAGCCGCTCGGACGTGTTCTCCCTCGGATGCGTCCCGTCCGGAATCATCGGACTCGTGCCACAGCTCCTCGGCGCCTTCGCCGAAGCGGAGCCGGGCGTCTCCCTACGCGTCCAGGAACTGCACATCGAGGATCAGCGCCACATGCTCCGCACCGGCGACCTCGATGTCGGTGTCTTCCGCAGCTACCAGCCGCCGGAGGACTGGATCTCGTCCGAACTCACCCCCGACGACTACGTGGTCGCGCTGCCCGCCGGCCATCCGCTGGCCCAGCTTCCGACGGTGGAGTGGGGTGCTCTGGCGGCGGAGCGGTTCATCACGACCGACCGTGCGGGAGCGGTCATCGAATTCGACTCGGTCGCCGCCGCTTGCGTCGCCAGCGGTTTCAGCCCGAACGTCGTCGTCGAGGACGTCTCCGGCTACAACCGTCTCGCGCTCGTCGCCTCCGGGCTCGGCATCACCGTCGTGCCCGGCCGTGTCACCGCGCAGCGCCAGGAGGGGGCCGTCTACCGCCCGCTCCTGCCGCGACGCCCCGCGGTACCCCTCCGCATCGCCGTACGCCCCGAACGCTTCGACGAGCACGCCGAACGTCTTCTGGAGACCGCCTGCTCCGTACCGACGCCGCCGCTGTAGTCGCCGGGGACACACAGGCTGCGGCCGAGAAGCTCGTCGGAACCCTGCACGATCTGGGCCCCGGCGGCGGCCCGGTCGCTCGCCTCGCCGAGGGCGGTGATCAGGTGGCAGGGTGGCCAGCGGGCCTGGCCAGGACAAGGACGTCGATCTTGTCGACACAGGGCAGGCCGACGGAGAAGGCACTGTCGTCGGACAAGCCGGAGCGGGCTTGCGCCGAAATACCGTCGTGGTCGGCACATGCCGGCCCAGCTCGTAGAGGGCGGCCTCCGCGCGGCCGAGGGAAGAGTGGACCGCCGCCGAGCCGTTGAGACATGGGGGGGTCTCGGCGGCGGCCCTGGTTGTCCGACGGCGCCGTCCGCCGGACAGTCGAAGGCACCCGGGGGTGCTCAGAGCAGGGCGTCGGCGGTGATGGGCAGTTCGCGTACTCGGCGCCCCGTGGCGTGGAAGACGGCGTTGGCGATGGCGGGTGCCACACCGACCAGGACGACCTCACCCAGGCCCTTGACGCCGAGCGGGTCGGCCTCCATGTCCTCGCCCTGGAGGTAGATCGCCGTGAGGTCGATGATGTCGGCGTTGACAGGTACGAGGTAGTCGGCGAGGTTGGCGTTGACGATGCGGCCGTCGCGGTGATCGGTGACCGTGTGCTCCAGCAGCGCCTGTCCGATGCCGCCGACCATGCCTCCGATGGCCTGGCTCTCGGCGAGTTTCGGGCTGATGATCCGGCCCGCGTCGTAGACGCCGAGCATCCTCCGTACCCGGACGAGGCCCAGCCGCGCGTCGACGGCGACCTCGGCGAACACCGCGGCGTAGGCCTCGATGGTGAACCGGTTCTGTACCGGGGTGTACGTGCCGAGCACCTCCAGACCGGCGCGGTCGTCACGCCCCAGGAGCTGCTGGTAGGTCTCCCCGCGGGACGGGTTGTCCGGCAGGTGCAGCCGGCCGTTCCGTACCACGACGGTGCCGGGGTCGGCGGCGTACAGCGGCGATCGCTCGTCCTCGACGGCGAGCCGGATCGCCTGCTGTCGCAGTTGGTCGGCGCCGTTCAGAACGGCGGATCCGACGCTCGCCATGGTCAGGGAACCACCGTGCAAAGGGGCGTTGGGCATGAGGGAGTCGCCCAGCCGGAAGGTCACCCTGCGCATGGGCAGGCCCAGGGCGTCGGCGGCCACCTGGGTCATGGAGGTGTAGGTACCCGGCCCCATGTCGATGGTCGCGGACTCGACCACCGCGGTGCCGTCGGTGTCGAGCCGGACCCGCGCCTGGGCCGCGTTCCGCAGCGTGTGGTAGACGCCGGTGGCCATGCCGGTGCCGATCAGCCAGTCGCCGTCGCGGGTGGCGCGGGGCTTCGGGTCGCGTCGGTCCCAGCCGAACTCGCGGGCCCCGGTGGTGAAGCACTCGCGCAGCCTGCGCGTCGAGAACGCGTTCCCGTTCGAAGGGTCCGTCTCCGGCTCGTTGCGCAGGCGCAGTTCGATCGGGTCGACGCCGAGCTCGTAGGAGAGTTCGTCCATCGCCGACTCGATGGCGAAGGCGGCGGTGGCGAACCCTGGCCCGCGCATGGCCACCGGGGTGTTCACGTCCAGCCGCGCCGTCCGGTACGTCTGGCTGACGTTGGGTGTGTCGTAGAGCACCTGTCCCAGCGGCATGATCCCGCGCTCGCCGAACGGCTCGTACATCGAGGTCTCGGTCCGCATGGTGTGGGTCATGGCACTGACACGCCCACCGCGATCGCTGCCCAGGCTCAGCTGGTACTCGCACGCGGGCCGGAAGCCCGTCCCGAAGTACTGCTGCCTGCGGCTCAGTACGAGTTTGACCGGTCGGCCCGTCTCACGGGCGGCGAGGGCGGCGATCGTGGTGTGCGGCCAGGTCCGCAGACCACTGCCGAAGGCGCCGCCGACGAACGGCGCGATGACCCGTACGGACTCCAGGGGGATCCCGAAGACCGCGGCGAGTTCCGTCTGGGTGCCGCCGATGACCCACTGGGTCTTGTCCCACACGGTGAGCCGGTCGCCGTCCCAGCGGGCGACGGTGGCGTGCGGCTCCATCGGATTGTGATGGTTGCGGGCGTGCCGGTACGTCATCTCCATGCGTACGGCCGCGGAGTCCAGGGCCGCCTGCGCGTCGCCGCGCGCGTAGGTCGTGGGGGTGTTTGTCGGGACGTCGGGATCGCTCAGGTCGGTCGACGGCGTCTGGGCGTCGTAGACGACCTTGACCAGGCTCGCCGCGTGCTGCGCGGCCTCCAGCGTGGTGGCGACCACGGCCGCGACGGGCTGCCCGTGGAAAAGGACCTGGTCGTCCTGGAAGACCCGCAGGCGCCGCCCGCCCGCCGGGTTGTTCGAGCCCGCGTTGTCGCGGTACGGCAGTGTGGGTGCGTTGCGGTGGGTGATGACCCTGATGACTCCGGGCTGCGCCTCGGCCGTACCGCTGTCGATGCCGGTGATCCGGCCCCGGCCGATGCCGCTGTCGACGATGACGGCATGGACCACGCCCACGGGGTGGTGGTCGGCGGCGTAGTCGGCACCGCCGGTGACCTTCAGACGTCCGTCGACGCGGGGCAGCGGGGCGCCGACGGCAGCTTGCGGCTGGGGGCTCATCGGCTTCCTCCTACGATGCGGAGCTGGCGTTCGACGGTGCGTTTGAGCAGGTCGACCTTGAACCGGTTGTGTTCCAGCGGGCGGGCGCCTTCGGCCGCCCGCTCGGCGGCGGCCGTCCAGAGCGCACCGGAGGGGCGTTCGCCGATGAGGTGGCGCTCGACGGCGGGCAGCTTCCACGGCACGGTGCCGACGCCGCCGGCGGCGACCTTCGCCTCCCGGATGACGCCGCCCCGGACATGCAGGGCGACGGCGGCGGAGGTGAGGGCGAACTCGTACGACTGCCGGTCACGTACCTTCAGGTATCCGGAGCTGAGGGGGCGGGAGTAGGCCGGAATCTCCACCGCCGTAATCAACTCGCCTCTACGCAAGGACTGTTCGCGGTTGGGGGTGCTGCCGGGTCGCAGCAGGAAGTCCGCGAAGCCGATGCTCCGTTCCCGCCCGTCCGAGCCGAGCACGTGGACGCGTGCCTCCAGCGCCGCAAAAGCCACCGCGGCGTCGGAGGGATGCGTGGCCACGCAGTCGCCCGAGGTGCCGAGGATCGCGTGGGTACGGTTGACGCCCTTCAGGGCGGCACAACCCGAGCCGGGTTCACGCTTGTTGCAGGTTGCGGTCACATCACGGAAGTACGTGCAGCGGGTGCGCTGCATGATGTTGCCGCCGATGGTCGCCATGTTCCGCAGCTGGGCCGAAGCGCTCAGCTCCAGCGCTTGCGAGATCACCGGGTAGGTGGTGCGCACCTTGCGGTCGGCGGCGGCCTCGGCCATCCGTACCAGGGCGCCGATACGCAGACCGCCGCGCCCCGTGACCGTGATGCCGCGCAGCGGAAGGCCGCTGATGTCGACGAGCGTGCCTGGACGTTCGACGGTCTCGCGCATCAGGTCGACGAGCGTGGTACCACCGGCGATGTAACGACCGCCGCTGCGAGCCTCGTTGAGGGCTTCACGAGTGCTGGAGACCTTGGTGAAGGAGAAGGGATGCATGACGGTGAGCCCTCATTTCCCGCGTGCGGCGTGGTCGACCGCGCGGACAATCCTGGTGTAGCAGCCGCAGCGGCAGATGTTGCCGCTCATCCACTCCCGGATCTCGTCGGCGGAGCCGGTGTGGCCCTCCTTGATGCAGCCGACGCCGGACATGATCTGGCCTGGCGTACAGAAACCGCACTGGAAGGCGTCCTGGTCGATGAATGCCTGCTGCAACGCGTGCAGGTCCTCGCCGTCGGCGAGCCCCTCGATCGTGGTGACCTGGGCTCCGTCCAGCCGTACCGCCAGCGTCAGGCAGGAGTTGACCCGCCGGCCGTCGACCAGGACCGTACAGGCGCCGCACGCCCCGGCGTTGCAGCCCTTCTTCGATCCCGTCAGATCCAGGTGCTCGCGCAGCAGGTCGAGCAGAGAGGTCCGGTTGTCGACCGTGACGGTGTGCCGCACACCGTTGACGGTCACCGAGACGCGACCATGGGGTGGTTGGGCAGCGGACTCGTCACCGAGGGCGTCCGGTCCCGCGAGCAGACCGCCGGCGACCACGGCACCACCGGCGAGGGTGGTCGTCGCGATGAAGGTTCGTCGCGACGTGGTGAACGGGGGCCCGGTGGAGGGAGAAACAGGTGACTCGGGAAGTTCGGTAGACATGCCCACTCTCTCGATTTCGCTGTCCAGGAATAGACGGGTTCCGCTCATGGGCGTGCGGCGCATGGACGTGCGGCGCGTCAGCCGGTGGCTTCCTCCTTGATCCGCCGGAGCGCGGCGTTGAACCCGTCGGGCGTGAGGCTCGAACCCGCGATGTGGTCGAGCCTCACGTCATCGATGTCCTTGCCGACGACGAGGCCCGGTACCGCGTCGGCGAAACGCTCCTGAAAGTCACGTGACGTCGGATCCGTCGCCTGCGGGGTCACCGCGACAGAAGTGATCGCGTCGTCGTCGAGGGTCAGGGACACCCTGATGGTCGATGGCCCGCTCCCGTACTGTCCTGCCGCGGTGTAGTCGCCGTTCTCGTACGTCGGACCCCTGCTCGATGACGATCTGGAGCCGGCGACACCATCGCTCCGGCCGGGCGGCGCCTCCTGCCCGTCCGCGGCCGTCGCCGAGCATCCGGCGACAGCCGCGGACACGGAGATTCCCACCATCGTCGCCATCGCGATCTTCTTGCTCAGAGCTGTCATGTCTTATGCCGTCCCTTCCACAGGCTCGATTGACCGACTCGATACGAGCGACGGCCGGAAGACGGACACGGTCCGGGCCGACGAACCTGACGCGCTGGGCTTCAGCGACGTTCTCGGCGGCGCGAGGCCCCGACGACGCTTCGGTGCCGAGCGGCATCAGGCTGACAACGAGGCGGGCCCGGCCGGTTGCCCGTCATGCTCTCCATCCTGCGTTCAGCCTGTTGGTTCGGCGTGCCGGATGGCAGGCCGTGTTGTGCCAGGCAGTGATGTTCCACGGTGTGATACGGCGCCCCTGACACCTGTCCATCAGGTCAAGAAAATGCAAAACTGAGGGGCTTGACAGGAGCAACGGAGCGGCAGCAGTGAGGCACTGCTACCCGCTGTGCGTCTCTTCGTGGAGGTCAGAGCGGTGCCCAAGACAGTGCGGGGCACCTGACGCACAGGACGGCAACCAGACTGCCCGGTGTGTTGGTACCGCTGAGGGACGCCCTTCCCAGCGCCCCGTCGTCACGGCACCAGGGCAGAGACGGTCTCGACGACGCAGGCGGGCTTGTTGGCACCGTCCCGCTCAATGGTGACCTGCGCCGCCGCCAGGTAGCCGCCGCCACCGGGCAGCAGCGACAGCAGTTCCACCCCCGCGCGCACCGTGACATTCACCGGGACCGGAGACGGGAAGCGCACTCCGTTGGCACCGTAGTTGATGCTCATCTCCAAGCCCGCGAAGGTTTCGATCTGCTGGTGGGTAACCTTGTGCCGGTCGGAGTGCCCGAGGTGGGTGCCGACCGCGTGCGTCAGTTCCTCGATGCCGTCGAAGATCCGCATCGTCATCTCGGTCTCGATGAAACCGGGGGCGATCGCGTTGGCCGTGACGCCGAACCTGCCCAGCTCAAGGGCGAGGGTTTTGGTGAAGCCCTGCAGGTGTACATGGGGTTCAACTCCTCCTTCTTTCCGGGCCTTCGCGTGCGATCGGTGCACGAGCAGGGGCGGGGAGGGCTTGATCGGGTCACTCTGCGATGGGTTGTCCGGTTGTTCGGCCGCTGCCGTTCAACGAACGTGTTGAACGGCAGCGGCTTCGACGTGCGCCTCGTCCAACGCGCGGCCTCGGGTCTCGCTGACGTTCAGCGTGCAGACGAGGGCGACTACGCCCAGAACCGCCAGCATCAAGCCGAAGGCGAGTCCACCGTAGGAGGAGATGACAGTCGTGGCGACCAGTGGAGGAACAGCGCCGCCGACCACGCCCGCAAGGCTGTACGCGAGGCCCGCCGCAGTGCAGCGGAAACGAGTGTGGAACAGCTCCGACAGGAAAGAACCGGATACCCCGAAGGCGTGTCCCGCTATGAGGAAGGTGATCGAGAGTCCGACCCAGAAGGTGCCAAGGCTCTTCAGATTCAGCAGCGGGAACAGAACCACCGCCCACGGGATACTCACGACGTTTGCGGCGATCAGCACTCGGCGACGGCCGAAGCGATCGGACAGGATGCCGCCCGAGATGATGCCGACAGCAAGCATCAGCCCGCCGAAGACTCCCGTCCCGAGGACGGCGGACTTGCCGAGTGACAGTGTCGTGGTCCCGTAGTTGGTGAGGTAGGACGCCCCCATGTAGTTGAAGGCGAACGCCATGACCAGCGTTCCGGCACCCAGCAGAATGTGCTTCCACTGGGTGCGGAGGGCTTCCTTGAACGGGAGGCTGCTGGCGCCTCGTCGCTCGACCTCGTTCTGGAACACCGGGGTCTCGTCGAGCCGCAGACGAACCCACAGGCCGAAGATGACGAACACGATGCTGATCAGGAACGGGATACGCCAGCCGTAGGAAATGAAGGCCTCGTCCGTCATCACCAGGCTGGTGATGAAGAAGGTCGACAAGGCCAGCATGTTCGCCACGGCTCCGCCGAGATTGTTGAACATCGTCCAAAAGCCCCGACGTCCCGTCGGCGCGTGCTCGGAGAGGAGGAGCGCCGCGCCGGCCCACTCACCTCCGGCGGCGAGCCCCTGGCCGACGCGAAGGACGACGAGGGCGACAGGAGCGATGATCCCGGCCGTGTCGGCGGTGGGCAGGAGACCGATCAGCACGGTCGCCAGTCCCATCGTGGTCATCGTCGCGATGAGTGTCTTCTTGCGCCCCAGACGGTCGCCGAAGTGGCCGAAGAGCACCGCGCCTACCGGCCGTGCGACGAATGCGACTCCGAGGGTGGCGAAGGAGACCACCGTGCCGGACGCCGTGCCGAGCGCGGGGAAGAACGCGTGCGCGAAGACCAGGGCCGCCGCCGTTCCGTAGATGATGAAGTCGTAGAACTCGATCACCGTGCCCACGAGCCCGGCGAGGGCAACCCTGGGCATCGTGTTCGACGGAGGGCTCGACACAGCGCCCGCTTCCGTCGAGACCTGCGCGCCTGACGGTGCGGGTGGGTTTGGTGCGTTCATCGGACCTTCTCCTCCGTGCTCGTCGTTGAGTGAGGAATGGATCGGGCGCGCTGTCGCATGCGGGTGGCCGGTCCCGATCGGCTGACGCCGGAGTCAACCGCCGGACAGGTACCCGTGTGCGCGTCAGGCTCCCTGACTGCCGACACGATGCTGCGGCCTGCACTGCTGTCGATGGGCTTGTGACGCATGACGATCCGAGCCGTTCCGAGTCCGCGCGGCACCGCAGCAAGAGGCCCTGAACCGCGGAACGCGTCGCATACCCGCACGCCGGGTCCGGAGCAGAGCGGCACGTTCGGTCCCACCTGGCGCCACCGACGGCCGCTCGGTCGGCGTCAGCGCGGATTCCTTGGGTGGGCGCGGCCAGAGCAAGACTGTTCGTAAATCCGTACCGTTGGTCGGTATTGCGAATGTAGACACCGCGTGAGCCGACTGTCAACGGCCGGGAACGTCCTTATCCCGAGCCATTGACGGTGACCGGACGAGCGAGTAACTTGCGGTCGTTTCGAGATCCGCAGTTCGGGTGTACGGCGATAATCACCACAGGCTCGCCCTCCCGCGCCGACCACCTGTCCGCGCTCCTGAACGAGGTCGGCAGTTCCAGCCGCTGCTACTTGCGATACCAAGGCGTTGCTGGACACCGGGTGTACGAACGCTGTCGTCGAGTACGGCACCCGCCTGAACATCGATGTGGAGATCGTCCAGCGGTCTCGGGACGCGAGGCCGCGAAGCGCGCAGACTCAGGGCGCCTGGAGCGGCTCTGTCCGGGCCGGTTGCGGGGCGCGGTGGGCGTGGCGGTAGGCCAGGGGGACAGGCCGAGGTGGGTGTGGAAGTGCTTGCGCAGCGCGACCGGGTCGCCGAAGCCGCAGGCGGTGGCGACCCGTGCGACGGTCAGGTCGCTGGACTCCAGCAGGTGGCGCGCCTGGGTCAGCCGGCTCTGCACCAGCCATTGGAGGGGGCTCGTGCCCACCTCGGCGCGGAACCGCCTGGTGAAGGTGCGTTCGCTCATGTGGGCGTGGCGGGCCATGGCCTGGAGTGTGACCGGCTCTGACAGCCGGTTCAGGGTCCACCGGCGGGTGGCCGAGGTGGAACGGTCGGCGTCCTCCGGCACCGGGTGCTCGATGAACTGTGCCTGTCCGCCGTCGCGCCAGGGAGCGACCACGCATCGTCGCGCCGCCGAGCCGGCCACGGCCGCGCCGTGGTCCCTGCGGACCAGGTGGAGGAAAAGGTCGATGCCGGCCGCCCCGCCCGCGGCGGTCAGGACGCGTCCGTTGTCGACGAAGAGCACGTCCGGATCGACCTCGACACCGGGGAACAGCCGGGTGAACCGTTCGCACAGTGCCCAGTGGGTGGTGGCCCGCAGTCCGTCCAGCAGGCCGGCCGCCGCGAGCAGGAACGCCGATGTGCACAGGCTGACGATGCGGGTTTCGGGCGCGATCCGGGCGAAGGCCGCGGTCAGTTGGGCCGGCAGCTCGCCGGTGGTGAGCAGGTGGTCACCCGGCTCCTGGGTGGCGATCACCACGGTGTCCGCGCTCTCCAGGAGTGACTCGTCGTCGTCGACAACGATCCGGAAACCCTCGTTCGTACGGACCTGACGGCCGCCGAGCGAGCAGGTCGTCACGGTATAGAGGCGTGCCCCGGTCGGGTCGAGGGCCTCGTTGAGCACCCGGGCCGCGATGCCCAGGTCCATCGGTATGACCCCGTCCAGGGCGAGTACGGCGACACGGTGCGGCATGGCTGGAATGGTACGACAGGTGGCCGTCCGGCCACTCACGGCGCCTCCGCGCATCAAGGAGGCTGGAGGCGCCCCGGGGCCCTGGCGGGCCCGGGGCGATGAACGTGCGAAGCGAAGACGAGCGAGGAGAACATGAGCGAGCAGACGATGCGTGCCGTCACCGTCGAGGAGTTCGGCGGGCCGGAGGTGCTGACCGCCGGGCGGGTCGCGCGCCCCGAGCCGCTGCCGACCGAGGTACTGGTGCGTGTGCACGCCGCGGGGATCAACCCGGTGGACTGGAAGACCCGTGCGGGCCACGGTATGGCCGGGCTCCAGACACTGCCGCTGATCCTCGGCTGGGACGTCTCCGGCGTCGTCGAGGAGGTCGGCTTCGGGGTCACCACGCTCGCGCCCGGCGACGAGGTGTACGCCATGCCGTGGTTCCCGCGCCCGGCCGGCGGGTACGCCGAGTTCGTCACGGCACCGTCCCGCCAGTTCGCCCGTAAGCCGGCCTCGCTCTCGCACGTCGAGGCCGCGGCTCTGCCGCTGGCGGCGCTCACCGCCTGGCAGGCCCTGGTCGACACGGCGCACGTCACCGCCGGGCAGCGGGTGCTGGTGCACGCAGCGGCCGGCGGTGTGGGGCACCTGGCGGTGCAGTTCGCCAAGCACCTCGGCGCCGAGGTGATCGCGACGGCCCGTGAGCCCCGGCACGCCTGGCTCAAGGAACTGGGCGCGGACGAGACGATCGACTACACGCGGCAGCGGTTCGAGGAGGCCACCGGCCAGGTCGATGTCGTCATCGACCTGATGGGCGACGCCGACGGCACGGATGTGCGATCGGTGCCGGTGACCCGGCGAGGCGGCCTGATCGTCTCCGTCCCGAGTGGCGTCTCGGACGCCCTGGCCGCGGCGGCAGGAGACGTCGGCGTACGCGTCAGCCCGCTTCTGGTCGAGCCGGACGCCGCCGCGCTGACGGCCGTCGCCGCTCTGGTCGACTCCGGCGCGGTGCGGGTCGAGGTGGCAGGCGTCTTCGCGCTGGAGCAGGCCGCCGACGCGCACCGGCTGGGCGAGACCAACCGCACCCGCGGCAAGCTCGTCCTGGAGGTGACGCGGTGACGCCGACGACCGCCCTCGTGGTCGGGGGCACCGGGGCCATGGGCTCCCGCGTGGCGCGGGCACTCGCCGCCAGGACCGGCACCGCCGTACGGGTACTGACGCGCGACCCGTCCTCGGAGCGGGCCCGTGCCCTGGTCGAGGACATCCCCGGTGACGTACGGACCGTCCGCGGCGACCTGGACGACGAGCACTCCCTGGAGGACGCCTTCCAGGGGGTCGACCAGGTCTTCTGCAACACCGGCTTCTTCGCCACGGCCGACCCGGCTCCTCCGCCGCCGAACTCGTCACACCAGTGCGCGCGGCCGCTGAGAACATCGGAGTCGAAGCCGCCGTCGCGGTCACAGACGCAGGCGGCCATCTGAAGGCGTTCGAACGTGCCGACGACGTACCGCTCCTCGCCGCTGAGGTCGCCGTCGGCAAGGCATGGACGGCAGCCTCCTTGCGTGGCGCCACTCAGGCATGGAATTCCTACGTGCTGACACGGAGATCGCCCCTCTCGCCCATGGCCCTCGGCTCATGGGCATCGGCGGCGGCTGTCCAGTCATCGAGTTCGGCGAGGCCTTCGCGTAGGTAGCGGTAGGCAGCCGGAACCACATGCACCCCCGAGAGCCGCCGGGTGAGCCGGACAGCCGTGGACTCCCTGACCAGAATCGCGCCCCGGTGTACCGTCATGGGAGTAGGGGGGATATGTGACTCCGATGCGCTGGGCGATCCGCTGGGTCCGCTCCATCCATCGGGCTCCCGCACCTCCTCCTGACGACTCCACGCCGTCGGCGTGTCACACACCGGGCCGGCCCACGGCCCCAGGGAGAAAGGTTCACTGTGGCCGTGGCTGACGAGCAGAGCTCCAAATTCGAGCGCGCACCCCAGAACCACCGCACGATCGACCGGGTCACGCGCATCGTCGAGGAGGTCGCTTACAGCCCGGGAATGACATTTGCTGAGCTCACCCGTGCACTCGACGCCCCGAGAAGCTCCGTCCACGGCTTCATTCGTGGCCTTCTCGCCACGGGCTGGCTGCACCAGGACAGTCATGGGTTCTACGTTGGCCCTGCGCTGTACGGTCTGACGCTCGCCAGTGGCAGTTTCCGGGCCGGCCAGGTGACGGACGCCGACATCACCGCGATCCACCAAGCCTCGGGCGTCGCCACCACCCTCGGCGTCCAGGCCGGAGACGACCTCATCTACGTCGCGGAAGCCGGAACCAACACCCTCGCAGGATGGGCAGCACGCACCAACATCCGCCGCACCATGCTGGGCACCGCCGGCGGCAAAGCCCTACTCGCCGCACTCCCCCCAGCCCAACGCGACGCCTACCTACGACGCCGAGGACCCGACGAAACCGACCTCGTCGACCAATTCCTCGCAGAATACGACGACATCAAAAAAACCCGCATCGCCCGCAACACACGACACGCAGGCAAACGCTTCGCCATCGCCACCGTCGTACAGGACCCGGAAGGCAAACCCACAGCCGAAGTAACACTCGTCGGCCCCGCCACCGAATTGCTGCCACGAGAACAGGAACTGACCAAGCTGCTACTGGAGCACGTCGACTCCTGGCGACAGCGGTCCGGCGACCCGCGTAGAGCCGACTGATACACCGATTCTTCTGGTGGGCCACGCCGGCCAGAGTCCTGCGGTCGGTTCGTCGTCGGTGGTTGCTCCGGTCAGCGGGGCATGCGCCGCCCCATCTCCCGTGCCTTCTCGCGTAGCCCCTCACTCCAGGCTCCGCCTTCCGCCGGAGCAGACATTCCCGCAAGAGCGGAAACGTTCACGTCTTCACGCGTGGCTTCCGGGGCAGCTTCGAGTTGTGCCCAGTCCAGCCTGATATCTGCGCGCTCCGCAAGAACCAGCACTGTGGCTGTGAAGCCCTCGGAAAGTGCGAGCAGGATGGCGTGGCCAGTCCTTCGGTGCCGTGCCAGCAGAGCATTGACGAAGATCTCGAAGAAGGCCGGGTCGATCTGGCACTCGTCGTTCTCCATCGGGCCTATGCCCGAGGAGAGTTCCAGTTCCGCCTCAAAGACCGCTACCTGGCGCTGGAACATCCGGGAGGCCCCATTGGACGGATTCCACAAGGTCTCAGCACCGATGTCGAAGTATTGGCTCATCGCGGCCACCTCTCGCTTGATCACGGCCGTCAGCGTATCCAGCCGGATCATTGCCGTCGCCCGTAATACGGGTCAGACGTCGCTGCGGGACAGCGCGCGGGCCGACTCGGGCCATCCGGCGAGAACCGCCCGGAGGGCAGTCACCAGGGACAGGGGGGCGGTCGAGCATGACGTGATGCCCCGCATCGGGGATCTCGATCACCGGAACCACGCTCCCCGGACTGCTGTGGATCATGTCGCCCATGGACACGGGTACCGACCCGTGCTCGCTGCGGATCAGCGCGGTCCGGCATGCGAACGGCTTCGGCAGGGGACTGGACATTCGTGGACTTGCGAAGATCCGCGGGTCGAACTTCCAGCCCCAGCCTGCGCGTGACCGCCGGAGTGATGTCTCGGCGAGGTGCTCGCGCACGTACGGAAGGACCACCTCCTGGGCTGGGACCGGCCGGAACCTCGCCGCTGGGGTGGACCAGGGACGTGCTGGAGGCCCTTCGCTCCCGTACGGCGAGTTGCTCCGAGGCCATCTCCTGGAGGACAGGAGCGTCGATGATGATCGCGCCTGCCAGCGACGCTCCGGTGTCGCGGTGCCGACCGCGGACGACAGGGCCGCTCATCGAGACTCCTGCGCGGGGGCGAGCAGGGTGCGGACACCGCGGCCGGCGGCGAGTTCATCGAGGGCGTGGTTGACATCGCTCAACCCACCGTGGCCGGTGACCAGGCTGCGCAGATCGAGCTTTCCGGAGCGGGCCCAGTCGAAGAACTGAGGCATGACTGCCGCGGCGTCGACGGATCCCGCGACACAGCCGCGCAGGGTGCGGGCGAAGTGGAACAGCTCCAGTGCGGAGAACGACACCATGTCGTCCTTGCCCCCGATACCGACCACGGTGGCCGCTCCACCGCGCCGCGTCAGCGACCACATGTCGCGGATCGTCCGGGAGGACCCGACACAGTCGAACGTGAAGTCCGCCCCGCGCCCCTCGGTCAGGGCCCGTACGGCCCTTTTGGTATCGCCGTCGGCGGCCACGAAGTGGGTGGCGCCGACGGTGATGGCCTGCTCGGCCTTGTCGGTGTTGCGGTCCACCGCGATGATCGTGGACGCCCCGGCGAGGCGGGCACCTTGCAGCACCGACTGCCCGACCCCGCCCAACCCGATGACCAGTACCGAGGAGCCTGGAGTGACCTGCGCGGTATGGGTCACCGCGCCCACGCCGGTGGTCACCGCGCAGCCGAGCAGAGCCGCGTCGGCCGTGTCGATGTCGTCAGGGACCGGAATGACCGCGCCACGGGGTACGACGGTCTGCTCGGCGAACGACCCCACGGTCAGCCCCGGGTAGACCGGCTCACCTTCGGAGGTGAGCGCATAGGGTTCCGCCGAGCGTGACGACCCGTTCTCGCACAGGTGCGGCTGCCCATGGGTACACGGGAAACAGTCCCGGCACGGGGTGATCCAGAGGAGAATCACCCGCTGCCCGACGGTCAGGTCGGTGACCTCGTCACCGGTCTCGACCACCGTGCCGCACGCCTCGTGCCCCAGCACCGCCGGCAGCGGCTGGGCGAGCTTTCCGTTCGCGAGTGACAGATCCGAGTGACAGACCCCGGTCTGCTCGATCCGCACTCGTACGTCACCCGCCTCGACGGCCTTGAGCCGGATCGTCTCCACCGCCATCGGCTCACCGACGGCGCGCAGCACGGCCGCCCGCGTCTCGTGCCGGAACCGTGCGGACTCGAATGCCTCGGTCTGTGTCCGGGCGCTCATCGCTGCACCGCCTTGATCTCGCACACGTCGGCGATGCCATGCTCGCCGATCTCCCGGCCGGTGCCGGACTGCTTGTACCCGCCGAACGGGGCCGCGGGGTTGAACGCTCCGCCGTTGACGTCGACCTGCCCGGTCCGCAACCTGGCTGCCACCGTCAGGGCTGTCTCGTCATCGCCCCAGACCGCGCCGCCGAGGCCGTAGATGCTGTTGTTGGCGATCATGACGGCCTCGTCGTCGGAGCCGGCGGCCAGGATGGACAGCACCGGGCCGAACACCTCCTCCTGGGCGAGCCGCGAGTCGGGGTCCACTCGCGAGATCACCGTCGGGCTCACCCAATGCCCACGCCCGGGCAGCTCGACAGGCGAGGTCACCGTGACGGCGGCCGGGCCGCCCGCGCCGGGCACGAGGAAGGAGGCGACCTCCTTTCGCTGTTCGGCGGAGATCAACGGTCCCAGCCGGGAGCCCGGCACGTACTTCGCAGCGGCCGCCGCGGCAAGTTCCTCGACCTGCGCGATCCGGTCCTCGGGGACGATCAGCCGGGACAGCGCGGTGCAGGTCTGCCCACCGTTGAGGAAACAGTTCCCCACGGTCACCTTCACGGCCCTGACCAGCTGCTCCTCGGTGGCGTCGGTGAGCACCACGCTCGCCGACTTCCCCCCGAGCTCCAGAGTCACCCGCTTGAGCGTCTGCGCCGCCACGCCGGCGATCGTGCGCCCCACCGGCGTCGACCCGGTGAAGGACACCTGATCCACGTCCCGATGACGCGTCAGCAGGTCCCCGACCACCCGGCCGCTGCCAGGAACAAGATTGAACACTCCCGCGGGAAGGCCCGCCGAATCGAAAGCCCGAGCCAGCTCGAACGCCGCCAACGGGGTCAAACCCGCCGGTTTGAGCACTACCGTGGCACCTGCCGCCAGAGCCGGAACCACCTTCACCACCACTTGGTGCAGCGGCAGGTTCCACGGCGTGATCGCCGCGACCACGCCCACCGGCTCCCGCCGGATCAGAGAGTTGCCCAGCTCCGTCACGAACGGGAACCGCTCCAGTGCCTCGATCGTCGCGTCGACGACAGCGATCGGGGTGTCCACATGCAGGCCCCGCGCCACCCTCGGGGGAGAGCCCTGTTCCCGGTTGATCAGGTCGGCGAAGACCTCGGCCCGGTCGGCGAGGATCTCCCGTACGCGCCGCAGGATTGCGGCACGTTCCCGCACCGGGGTGACGGACCAGGCGGGGAAGGCCTTCCTCGCGGCCGCCACCGCGTTCGCCACGTCCTCGGTCGACGCCTGGGTGATCACACCGGTGACCTCTTCGGTCGCCGGGTTCTCCACCTCCAGGTCCGCCCCGCCACCAGGCACCCAGCGGCCGTCGATATACAGTTCGGACTCGCGCTGCACGGGTTGATTCGTCGCGTTCGTCATCGATACTCCTTCACGTAAAGGTCGTCGTGCTACGGCGCGTTGGCGGGCGGGACGCGGAACTGACCGCCCTTCATAGTGCTGATGTCGATGACGAAGCGGTAGCGGACGTCACCGGCCGCGAGGCGCTCGAACGCCTCGTCTATCCCGTCTGCATCGATCACCTCGATCTCGGCGCCGATACCGTGCTCGGCACAGAAATCGACCATTTCTTGGGTTTCCTCGATGCTGCCGATCAGACTGCCTGCTATCGAACGCCGGTTGTGCAGCAGCGAGAAGGCTTCGACCGTGATCGGGTTCTTCGGCACGCCCAGGTTCACGAGCGTTCCGTCCACCGTCAGCAGACCGAGGTAGGCGTCCCAGTCCAGGTCGCCGGGAACCGTCGAGATGATCAAGTCGAAGGACTCCGCGAGGCCGGTGAACGTTGCGGGATCGGAGGTACTCCGACAGTCGTCGGCGCCGCGTCGCAGCGCGTCATCCCGTTTGTCCGTCGTCAGGTCGAGGACGGTGGTCCGGGCGCCGAGCGCCGCGGACACCGCGACGCCGATGTGGCCGAGGCCTCCGAAGCCGACGATGGCGACGTTCCGGCCCGGGCCCGCCTTCCAGTGCCGTAGCGGGGAGTACATCGTGATCCCGGCGCACAGCAGCGAAGCCGAGTTCTCCAGCGGGAGGGTGTCGGGGATCCGTACGGCGTAGCGCTCGTCGACGACGATCTTCTCGCTGTAGCCACCGTGGTTGGGCCGCCCGTCCCTGCCGATCGCGTTGTACGTCTTGACGTGACCTCGGCGGCAGTACTGCTCCAGCCCGGCCGCGCAGTTGTCGCACTCCCGGCAGGAGTCGACCATGCAGCCGATACCGGCACGGTCCCCGACCGCGAACTTCCGCACCTCGCCGCCGACGGCGGAAACCGTGCCGGCGATCTCGTGTCCCGGGACCAGCGGGTAGATCGTCGAGGACGCGCGCTCGCGGCGCGCGTGGGTGATGTCGGTGTGGCAGACACCTGTGTAGGCGATGTCGATGAGGACATCGTGAGGGCCGACTTCGCGGCGCTCGATCGTGGTGGCCTTGAAGGGGTCGGTCGGCCCTGCGGTGGAACGTGCGTTGACGATGGTCATGTCTCTCCTCCGCGGTCAGCCGATCGACTTGTACTCAAGGAACTCCTCGATGCCGTACCGACCGAACTCGCGTCCGATCCCGGACAGTTTGAACCCTCCGTGCGGGGCACGCTGGTTCAGCGGCGAGCCGTTGATCCGGATCCGTCCGGTACGCAGGTTGCGCGCTGCGGCCCTGGCACGGTCGGCATCGGCCGCCCAGATGGCGCCCGCGAGCCCGTACTCCGTGTCGTTGGCAATGCGAAAGGCGTCCGTCTCGTCCTCGTACGGAATGATCACGACGACGGGCCCGAAGATTTCCTCGCGGGCGACCCGCATCGAGTTGTCGCCGGAGAAGACCGTCGGTTGGACGAAGTAGCCCCGGTCCAGCCCGTGCGGCGCCTCCGGTCCGCCGGTGAGCAGGCGTGCTCCGTCGGCGGTGCCCGAGCGGATGTACTCGCGGACGCGTTCCCGCTGGGTCGCGTTCGCGACCGGCCCGAGCGTGGTCGCCGGGTCGAAGGGGTCGCCCATGACGTAGCTCTGTGCCTTGCGGACCGCGATCTCCTCGGCTTCGGCGAGCCGGGCACGTGGAACGAGCACCCGCGAGAGGCCACCGCACACCTGCCCGGAGTTGCGGAAGGCGTCCTCGATGCCGTCGTTGATGGCGAGCTCCAGGTCGGCGTCCTCAAGGATGACGTTGGCCGATTTCCCTCCGAGCTCCAGCGCCACCCTCTTGACGGACCGTGACGCCAGCTCCATGACCCTGCGCCCCGCTCGGACGGAGCCCGTGATGGAGATCATGTCGACGAGAGGGTGAGTCACCATGGGCTCGCCCACCTCGGTCCCGGTCCCTGAGACGAGGTTGAACACCCCGCCGGGCAGGCCCGCTTCCTCGGCGATCTCGGCGAAGATGAACGAGCTGAGCGGCGCCACCTCGGTGCCCTTGAGCACCACGGTGCATCCGGCGGCCAGGGCCGATCCGACCTTCATACAGACCATGTGCATGGGCGCGTTCCACGGTGTGATCGCCGCGATCACCCCTGCCGCCTCTCTGCTGACCAGAGTGGGTCCGACCTGCTCGTCCCAGGTCATGGTCCGCAGACTCCCGGCGAGGGTCATGAAGTCCTGGACCGCGATGGCGGTCTGCGCCGTCTTCGCGATCCGCTCGGGCTGGCCGATCTCACTGACGATGGCCCTGGTGATCTCGTCGGCGTATTTCTCGGTCAGCCGGGCGAGCTTCTCCAGAACCTCGACGCGTTCGTCCACCGACGTCCGGGACCACTCCGGGAACGCGTCGGCCGCGGCCTGGGCGGCTCGATCGACGTCGTCCGCGTTCCCCGCCGGGATGGTGGCGACCGGCTCCTCGGTGACCGGGTTGATCACGGGGATGACACCGTCACCGGACGATTTCCGCCATGTTCCGTTGATAAAGATCTGATCGCGTTCGATCATCACATTGCTCCTGTATTCACGGTGTCCGTGCTTACCTGCCGGTGAAACGCGGGGTCCGTTTCTCCACCGAGGCAGCTACGCCCTCGGCGAAGTCGGCCGTATCCATCAGTGCGGCTTGTGCGTTCAGTTCGTCGTCGAGTGCGGCCGAGATCCGGGCGACCATCCCGCGTCGCATCGTTGCCCGGATCGCGGGCACCGACAGGGGCGCGGACGCGGCGATCTGTGCGGCGAATTCGATCGCGACGGCGCGCGGATCCTCGGCGACCCGGTCGCACAGGCCGAGTTCGACCGCTTCCTCACCGCGCACCGATCGACCGGTGTACAGCAGATCCAGCGCGCGTTGGTGGCCCAGCGCACGGGGCAGCGTCACCGTCAGGCCGAATCCTTGGTGGAAACCCAGCCGGGCGAAGTTCGCGGCCATGCGCGCTCCCGGTGCGGCGACCCGGAAGTCGGCGGCCATGGCCAGGCCTAGGCCGCCACCGATCGCGGCGCCTTGGACCGCGGCCACCACCGGCTTACGGCAGGAGAAGATCCGGTATGCCTGACGGTAGACACGGCGGGTGCCGGCCAGCCCGACACCGCGGAGATCCGCCCCGGCGCAGAAGTGCTTGCCTTCGGAGCAGAGCACCACGCAGGAGACGCTCTCGTCGTCGTCGGCCGACTGCAGTGCGTCGGCCACGTCTGTCAGGAGGGCCTCGTCGAAGAAGTTGTTCGGCGGGCGCAGCATCTCAAGAAGGACGACGCGTTCGGCTGCCGGGACAAGGCGGACGTCACTCACGGCCGGCCTCCTTCCACGGTTCCGGCGAGTTCACGGCGAGCCTGGGCGGCCAGTGCGTTCTTGTCGATCTTCCCGGCATGATTGGTGGGCAACGGATCGTGTTCGAGTCGCCACCGGCCGGGGATCGCGAAGGAGGCGAGGCGGGACCGCAGTTGGTGCCGGAGCGCCTCGGCGTCAAGTCCGGAATCGACGACGACCACCGCCATCACCTCTTCGCCCAGGTCCGGATGCGGCACCCCGAACACCGCGGACTCGACCACGCCGGGAACGGCCGCCAGCGCCTCCTCGACGGCGGCGGGGGCGATGTTCTCCCCTCCGCGGATGATCACGTCCTTTGCCCGGCCCGTGATCCAGAGGTGGCCGTCGTCGTCGATCCGTCCGAGGTCACCGGTCCTCAGCCATCCCTCACCGTGGATCGGGGACTCGTCGGACCCGAAGTAGCCGAGCATCTGTGTGGGGCTGCGCACCAGAACCTCGCCGTCCTCAAGTCCGGTCGCGCCGAAAATGGTCAGCTCGACGCACGGCAGGGGGCGGCCGGCGGACCCTGGGCGTTCGGTGGTGTCGCGCCCGGAGGCCGCCGTCGCCTGGCCGCCGTTCTCCGTCAAGCCGTATCCGGTGGCAACCCTCGGCTCGACGCCTGGCAGCCCCGCGCGCAGGCGGGCGAGGAACTCGGAGTGCACCGGTGCTCCGCCGACGGTGATCGAGCGCAGCGAGGAGAGCTCCCGCTTGTGGACGTCGGGGTGCTCCAGCACTCGGGACACCATCGTGGGAACGGCGCTCCATCGGGCGATCTTCCATTCCTCGATCAGCCGCAGGGCCTCCCCCGGCTCGAACTTTCCGGTCGGCATCACCAGGGTGTCGCCCACCGTGATCGCCCTGATCAGCGTCTGGATCCCTCCGATGTGGAACAACGGCCCCGTGTGCAGCCCGGCGTCCCCGGTGGATTCGTCGACCATCTGCGGCAACCGACGGGTGATGTGCAGCAGCATGTGCAGCCCGGCCAGGAGCGACCGGTGCGAGAGGACCACTGCTTTCGGGCGGCCTGCGGTCCCCGAGGTGAAGACGATGACAACAGGCGCGTCCTCGTCGTCACGGTTCTGGTCAGAGGAGGCGTCCTCCTCCCGGCCTCCGCGAGAGACGTCGCAGGCCCAGCGGCCCAGTGGCACTCCGTCCGGAGCCTTGTCGGCGCAGCGCGCGTCGGCGAGAACCAACCTGAGCGCCAGGTCCGCGCAGGCGTCGGCGATCTCGGCCCGGCCCCACCACGCGTTCCCGAGCACGGGCACCGCGCCGACCGTGACAGAGGCCCAGAAGTTCGTGATCCAGTCGGGGCTGTTCCAGCCGAGCAGCAGCACCCGGTCACCGCTGCCGACTCCTGCCGCGGCGAGTTCGTCCGCCTTGGCTCTGACCGCGCTCCGCAACTCAGCGAAGGTGACCGTATTCCGGCCCTGCACGATGTACGGGCGGTCGTGCCAGCGGTCCGCGAAGGCCAGGAGGCCGCGGATGTCCCGGGGCCGACGGGTGTAGGTGCGGAACGGGATGCCGCGCACCTCCTCGGTCCCGATCTCGTCGCCCCACCCTGCCGTCGCTGTACTCATGGTTCCTCCTTGGGCCCGGTCGCGCGGGTCTGTGGTGGGCTACTGGCCGTTGTCACGGTGAGGAAGGGCGATGACGGCTGAGCCGGGCATACAGTTCTGCTCCCGCTGGTTGAAGGCCCAGGTTTCGAGCCTGACGATGTGGTCGCCGTCCTCGTCGATCTCCTTGGCCAGCACACGGCCACCGAGACGGATGACGTCCGAGAGGTAGACGTGCGCGCGGTACTGGCCGTGGATCGCTTTCAGGGTTCCCTGGTCGCCGGCCCAGTGGGTGAGGGAGTGGATCTGCCAGCAGGTTCGCTGGATGCCTACGTCGTAGGCGAGTTGGGCTCCCTGGAGCTTCGCGGCGTAGTCGTTGTAGTGGACCGAGTACACCGGTTCGAGGGCGCTGGTAGCCGGGTCGCGATAGGCCCACCGGGGGTGCTTGCGGTAGCGGCGCAGAGCGATGCCGTGGGCGGAGAGGCGGGGGATGGGCGCCGCGCCGGAGGCGATGTAGGCGATCTCGTCGGTCAGGCCGATCGGCCCCTTGGTGATGACGCCGATCTCGTCGCCGACCGAGACGTCCTCCCAGTACCGGGGCTCGGCACCACGCGGCGTCTCGGCGAGGATGTCGCTCTCGATCTTCTCGATCTCCGGCTCGGTCCATGGGTGCGGCAACTCGATCTCGCGCGCCTGGCGCCGGGCCTGTGCCTCGGTGCGCTCGAATCGGATGCGCGAGCAGATGAAGCTCGCCACGAGTTCGTCGTGCTGGTTCCAGTACTCCTGACGCAGGTAGTCCTTGATGCGCCGACCGGCGAATTTGCTGGCGTCGGGGCCGTCGAAGCCGTCGAAGAAGACCCTCGCCTTGATCTTGTCGTCGACGCGGATCGGCCGGTGGAAGGTGATGTCGGTCTCGGCGTGGAAGCCGCCGAGACCGCGCCATCCCACCTGCACGCCACCGAGGCAGGCGAAGATGAAGCTCGGTGGGGCGACGATCTCGCCGAAGGGGCCGTGCGCGGCGTACTCCTCGTCGGCCCACAGCGGATTGTCGTCGCCGACACCCTCCGCGAAGCGCAGGATGGAGAGCCGTGTGGCGTACTCGTTGTTGACGCAGGCCTCGGTCCGCAGCTCGGTACCGATGAGATCACGCATCCCGGTCAGCATCTCTTCGGTGAACTTGCCCGCTGCCAGTTCATTCGTGATCCCGGCGTCGGACGCCGTCTGTGAAGTCGTCATCGCAGTTCCTTCTTGGTGTGCTCGTGCGGATCGGTCGGCGGATGGCTCCGGCGGGCATCGCCTACCAGGCGTTGGCCAGAAGCTCCGCGATGTCGTCCCGGCTCGGTACCCGAGGGCCGGTGGTAACGGCCCAGTCCTCCATGGCGTGGTCAGCGGCCTCTTCGAGCAGGTCGTGCGGTACGCCGATGTCACGCAGGCGCGTGGGTACCTCGAAGAGAGTGAGGAGCCGTTCGACCTCAGCGGCGGTGCCCGCTGGGCTACGGTCCGAAAGGTTGAGGAGATCTGCGAGCAGGGTCAGCCGGGGGCCCGCCGCGGCGGCGTTGAAGCGCATCGCGTGCGGTACGAGCAGGGCCTCGACGACACCGTTGGCGGCCGACGACCGCGGTCCGATCGCATGGGAGAGCGCCTGCGCCAGTCCGCCGCCGGTGTGATCGCTCCCCTGACCGCTCATCAACGCCGCCAGCATCAGGTGCAGCCTGTGCTGAGCCCGGTCCGGTTCCTTCCGAACGCGCGGGAGCCATGTCACGACTGTGCGGAGGGCGTGGGCGAGCTGGGCGTCCGCGAGAGGGTCGATGTGGCGTGACTGGAGACCCTCCACCGCCACCGCGAACACGTTGAGCGCGGCGGACCGGACCAGTGAGGGGGGAGCGGTCAGTGCCAACGCGGGGTCGAGGACCAGACCTTGCGCGCGCGTCTTCGGGTCGTAAAGAGCGAGACGTTCTCCCGTGACCGGGTCCCGGACCGCGCTGCCGGCTTTGGCGTACGCCGTCGTTGGCGTGGTGGGAACGACCCACTGGGGGATCTTCGGGGCGGTGAGCTTCGGGCTGATCAACCTGCCGTCCGTGCCGCGCCGGGTACACAGCTCGCGGATGTCCCGCTTCTCCGCGAGGAGGATGGAGGCGGCCCGGGCGGTGACCACTGACGACCCGCCGCCGACGGCGACCACCGCATCCGCCCTGTGTTCGTCGAGGAACCGTCGGGCCTGCTCCACCACGGGAAGCGGGCTGTGTTCGGTGACTCCGTCGAACTGGCCCGCCAGGTGATCGCCGAGAGCATCGTGCAGGTCCCGCAGGGCATCGGGATGCCTGGTGATCGCCCGGCCGCACACGATGACGGCACGCCGCGCGCCGAACCGTGCGAGCTCGCGGGGCAGGGCGCGCAGGGCGTCATCGCCGCAGAAGGTCCGGTATGCGGGGCTGGTGTGACGCAGGTTGAGGTCGTTGTCCTCGCTCATCGATCAGCGCTCCTTCCACGCAGGCAGGTCGTCATTCGCCGTTCGGCCCTTGTAGCTCGACGACGGCCCGGCCCCGCACACGGCCACTGCGAAGGTCATCGACCGCCGTGTTGATCTGATCGAGGCGGTACCGGTTGGTCACCAACCTGGTGGCGTCGAAACGCCCGTCCAGGCTCCAGCCGATGAACGTCGGGAAGTCACGCTCCGGATCGCTGCTCCCGCCCTCGCAACCGATCAGGCTCTTCCCTCCCCCGACCAGGTCCATCCCGGTCAGCTCGAAGGGAACCCGCGGGATGCCGACGAGCACGTTCGCTCCCCCGCGCCGGCCGGAGCCCTTGGGCGCCGGGCGCACCGAGGCGAGACCGACCGGGATGTTGGCACCGATCCCGGTGCAGTCGAAGGCGAAGTCGACTCCGCTGGTGCCGTCCGGGTGCGGGGTGAGCGCACGGATCGCGTCGACCGCGTCGACGTTCTTGACGTTGACCGTGTCCGTCGCACCGAACTGCCGCGCCAGCTCCAGCTTGTCGTCGTCGACATCGACGGCGATGAGCGTATCGACACCCACGATGGAGGCGGCGGCGACGGAACAGAGCCCCACACCTCCGGTGCCCCACACCGCAACGCTCTGCCCGGCCCGGACATCGGCACTGTTCACCACGGCACCGGCCCCGGTCATCACGGCACAGCCGATCACCGTCCCCAGGTCGAGCGGGATGTGCTGCGGGACCTTCACGACGTACTGCTCATCGATGACGGCGTGGGTTCCCCAGGTGAAGGAGTTGTGGGTGGACGCGACCTCGCCGTCGCCCAAGACCACCCGGGAGGGGACCGGTGCCCGGCCGGCCAGGGGTGTGCGCGGAACCCAGGACGTGCTCACCTCGTCCCCGGGCTCGACGTAGTCGACCCGGTGGCCCACCGCCACGACCGTGCCGATCGACTCGTGTCCGAGCACCATCGCCTCGGTCCGGCCTGCCCGATCAACGCGGTCGAGCTGGCTGTGGCAGACCCCGAAGGCCTTCTGTTCCACGATGACCTCGTAGGGCCCGGGAGCGTCGAGCGTCACGTCGCGGACGTCGAGCTCCCGCCTTCCTGGAGGAAGGACCGCGATCCTCGCCTGAACTGCCATGGCGTCTCTTCCTTCCACTCAGATGGCGCCCGCGGCGCGCAATTCGGCGATCTCGTCGGGCGACATACCCAGCTCTTCGACGAGGACGGAGTCCGTGTGCTGACCGAGGGAGCCGGAGCGGGTAGGTTCGACCATCGGCGAGTCGGACAGGAACAGCGGGCTGCCCAGCGTCAGGAAGTCACCCTGCTCGTCGGAGACGCCGCGCACGACACCGCGAGCGCGGACGTGCGGGTCCTCCAGCAGTTCGGGCAACGTCAAGACCGGAGCGCACGGAATGTTGGCGCCCTTCAACATCACCGCCAGCGCGTCCTTGGGATGGCGCCGGGTCCACTTCCCCACGAGGGCGTCGACCTCGTCCATGTTCGCGCAGCGGCCACTCACCAGGGCGAAGCGTTCATCCTCGGCTGCCGGATCCTTCATGAGCTCGGCCAGGCGCTTCCAGTGCACGTCCGTAGGACAGAGCAGGGTGACCCATCCGTCCTCGGCCTCGTAGGCGTTGTACGGGGTGACAGCCATTCCGCCGTGGCGGTTTCCGGTACGTTCCGGGCTCGCTCCCGCGCTGTTGATGTAGCCGGCGATGTTCGACGTCAATGCGGGGATGATCGCGTCCTGGAGGGAGACCTCGACATGCTGCCCCCGGCCGGTGCGAGTGCGCTGGTAGAGGGCGGCCAGGACACCGGCGAGCAGGTGGGTGCCGGCCATGAAGTCGACGACCGACGGACCGGTCCGTACTGGAGCACCGTCTTCGAAGCCCGTGGTGCTCATGACCGCGGTCCGCGCCTGGATCGTCAGGTCCATGGCGGGCTCACCCGCGTAGGGCCCAAAGGACCCGAAGCCGGTTCCCGAGGCCATGATGAGCCGCGAGTTGACGGCGCTGAGCTGCTCGTAACCCAGGCCGAAGCGGTCCATCGCCCCGGGCGAGAGGTTCTGGACGACGACGTCGGCCTGCCCGGCGAGCTTGCGCAGCACTTCCTGGCCCGCGGGGTTCTTCAGGTCCAGTCGCATCGTCCGCTTACCCGAGTTCACGAAGCGGAACTGGACGGACGTGCCGTCCTTGTCGACAGCGGGCGACCGACGGTAGGGGTCGCCGGCCATCGATTCGATCTTGATGACATCGGCGCCGAGCCGGGCCATCAGCATGCTGCAGTAGGGCGCGAAGTAGAACTGCCCCAGGCAGATCACCTTCACGCCTTCGAGCGCGTTCATCAGTTGCCTCCGTCATCCGTCCCGGCACACGTGGTCTCATGCCTGCGGCTGTCAGCCGATCGACTGGTACTCAAGGAATTCCTCGATGCCGAAGCGGCCGTTCTCCCGGCCGACGCCTGACAGCTTGAAACCGCCGTGCGGGGCAAGGGAGTTGACGGGGGAACCGTTGAGCCGAACGCGGCCGGTCCGCAGACGCAGAGCCACCTCCCGGGCGTGCTCCGTACGCGCCGCCCAGACGGCGCCGGCGAGTCCGTAGGCCGAGTCGTTGGCGATGGCTATCGCTTCCTCCTCCGTATCGAAGGGGAGGATGGTCACGACCGGGCCGAAGATCTCCTCACGGGCGATGCGATGCCCGGGGGCGCCCGTGAAGACCGTCGGCCTGACGAAGTAACCCTTCTCCAGCCCCTCGGGCTGCTCGGTACCGCCGGTGATCAGCCGCGCGCCCTCGTCGATACCGGACTGGATCAATTCCCGCACCCGGTCCCGCTGCGACCGCGTCACGACCGGGCCGAGGGTTGTCTTCTCGTCGAACGGGTCACCGAGGACGTAGGCCGAGGCCCGAGCGGCGGCGATCTCCTCGGCCTCCGCCAGCCGCGACCGGGGCACGATCATCCGTGTCAGGCCGCCACAGACCTGACCGCTGTTGCGGAGCGCGTCCTCGACCCCCATGACGACGGCCCGCTCCAGGTCGGCGTCCTCAAGAATGACGTTGGCGGACTTCCCGCCGAGCTCGAGTGAGACTCGCTTGACCGAAGCCGAGCCCAGTTCCATGACGCGCCGCCCGGCACGTACGGATCCGGTCAACGAGACCACATCGATCCGCGGGTGCCTGGCAATGGCCTCCCCGATCTCCGGGCCATTGCCCGAAACCAGGTTGAACACCCCCTTCGGGAGACCCGCCTCGACAGTCGCCTCGCCGAAGAAGAACGAGCTCATGGGGGCGACCTCGGTGCCCTTCAGCACCACCGGGCACCCCGCCGCCACGGCGGCACCCACCTTCATCGCGATCATCAGCAAGGGAACGTTCCACGGAGTGATGGCTCCGACCACGCCCGCCGGTGCCCGGTGCACCACCGTCGTCCCGACCTGCACATCCCAGTCGACATCCTTGAGCGCGTCGGCGGTACGGCGCAGATGCGCCGCGGCCGAGAGCGTCTGGTGTCCCGTCGCGATCGACCGCGGCTCACCGATCTCGCTCACGATCGCGTGGGTGATCTCCTCCGCACGACTCTCGATGACCTCGGCGATGCCGCGCAGCACCTCGGACCGCTGTGTCAAAGAGGACCGGGACCACTGGTCGAAAGCTGCTGTCGCCGCCCCGGCCGCCTTGTCGACGTCCCGCACGTCGCCCCGCGGGATCGTCGCGTAGATCTCCTCAGTGACCGGGTTCTCGACCTCGATACTCCCCTCTCCCATCGAGGGCACCCATTCGCCGTCGATCAGCACGTGCTGGCGCTCGAGCAAGACAACCTCCCAGGTTGCACGGCACACCCGCGAGGCCGACTCCCACGCCGAGCGTTCCGTAGCGACGTAACCCGGTTGTTCATAATTACGAACAACCATACGTATTGGCGAAACTCAGGCTAGGTCGCTCCCCACCCCTCGTCAATAGCCCCAGGCAGGCACGGGGGCGCGCCACCACCGGCCCATCGCGCCTCTGCCGACAGCGGCGCGGAGTCCTTCGCGGCCTCGGCGGTCTCGCTCGGTGGAGGGCATCGTCACCGCAGCCCGATCACGCCGTCGTCGGCCGTACGCTTCAATGTGGCGGTGACTGACGAACAGGGTGCCAAGTTCGATCGCGGACCTCAGAACCATCGAACAATCGACAGGGTCACGCGCATCATCGAAGAGGTGGTGTACAGCCCAGGGCTGACCTTTGCCGATCTCCACCGGTCACTCGACGCGCCGCCGAGCTCCGTTCACGGCTTCATACGCGGTCTTCTCGCGGCAGGCTGGATCCATCAGGATGGCAACCGCTTCCACGCCGGCCCTGCGCTGTACGGTCTGACGCTCGCCAGTGGCAGTTTCCGGGCCGGCCAGGTGACGGACGCCGACATCACCGCGATCCACCAAGCCTCGGG
>NZ_JBHZEJ010000043.1:12581-71868 GCF_042756365.1 Streptomyces sp. NPDC059092 | reverse complement strand
GGGCCCGGGCGAACAGCCCGGGCCCCTTCCGTATGTCCGGCCATCGGGCCCGTCCGGCCCGCGGCGCCCCGTCCCGTACGGGGCCGGCCGCTCCTCAGCTCAGGAAGTCACGGGCGATGTCCGCCGCCAGGCGTTCCAGCAGCGGGCCCGCCTGGGCCATGCAGCGCGCCGGGTCCGGTTCGATGTGGGTGAGGGCGTAGGCACGGGCGATGCCGGCCTTGCCCAGCGCCTCCGGGGGCAGGGCCAGCCGCCCGCAGACCGCGATCACCTCGATGCCCCGCGCACGGGCCGCCGCCGCGACGCCCGCGGGCGCCTTGCCGTGCAGGGTCTGCTCGTCGAGCGAGCCCTCCCCCGTGATCACCAGGGTGGCCCTGGCCAGGGCGGGGGCGAAGCCCAGGACGTCGAGCATCACCTCGATGCCGGGGCGGAAGGTGGCACCGAGGCCGACGAGCGCGCCGTAGCCGATGCCACCCGCGGCGCCGGCGCCGGGCGAGAGCGCGAGAGCGGCGGCCCGCGGCCCGACGGCCGCCTCCAGGACGGTGGCGTAGTGGACGAGGGCCGCGTCGAGGACGGCGACGTCCTCGGGGCTCGCGCCCTTCTGCGGTCCGTAGACGGCGGGGGCGCCCTGCGGTCCGGTCAGCGGGTTGTCGACATCGCTGGCGAGGACGATCTCCGCACCGGCGAGCCGGGGGTCGAGGCCGGAGAGGTCGGCGGTGGCGAGGTCCCGCAGTCCGCCGCCGCCCGGACCGACGGGCTTGCCGTCCGCGTCCAGGAAGCGCGCTCCGAGAGCCGTGAGCATCCCCGCGCCGCCGTCGGTCGTGGCGCTGCCGCCGACGCCGAAGACGAGGGTCCGCGCGCCCGCGTCGAGCGCGGCGCGCAAGAGCTCGCCGGAGCCGTACGTGGTGGCGGTGAGCGGGGCGAAGACGCCCTCGGGGAGGTGCTGGAGTCCTGACGCCTCGGCCATCTCCAGGACGGCCGTACCGTCCCGCAGGGCGTAGGCGGCGGTGACCGGGCCGCCCAGGGGGCCGGTCACACGGGTCTCATGGCGCTCGAAACCGGCCGCCACGGCGGCGGCGACCGTACCGTCCCCGCCGTCCGCGACGGGCAGGGTCTCGACCCGTACGCCGGGGGCGATCCGCCGGAGCCCGGCCGTCACCCGCTCGGCGACCTGCGTCGCCGTGAGCGATCCTTTGAACTTGTCCGCCGCGATCAGTACGCGCGCGGTCGTGGACACCGCTCCGTCCGTCACTGTGCATCCTTTACGTTCGAACAGGCAGTCGCGCCGGTCCTGACCTTATCCGTACGGACGGCCCCCTGCCCAGAAGCGGTGGCGGCCCTCGGGGGAGGGCGGTGCGGACACCGTCCTCTCCCGAGGGCCGCCGAAGCACATGGTCGCGATGCCCACCGGGAAGACGATCCGGCCGATCGGGGAGTGTCGGGGTCGTGCAGAGGGGCCTCGTACAGAGGGGCGTCGTACAGAGGGGCGTCGTACCAACCCGAACCGTCAAGAGCGGTTCCAGGCGCCGGTCCCCGTCCGCCCCTGCGTCTCCGGTAAGGACGAAGGAAGGCCCGGCGACGGGGGGCGCGGCCGGGCCGGGGGGGCTGTTCGAGGTGTGGGGCTACGCGGCCCGGACCGGTGGTGTCACCTGACCGCCGTCAGCGGGCTCCCGTCCTTCCGCGGCTCGGTCCGGTCCAGCTCGGCGCCCTCGATGTCCAGGTCGGGCAGCAGCCGGTCCAGTCGGCGGGGCAGCCACCAGGCGCCCTTGCCGACCAGCACGAGGATGGCCGGCCCCAGCGTCATCCGGACCAGGAACGCGTCGACCATGATGCCGACGGCGAGGCCGAAGGCGATCGGCTTCAGCGTGAGGTCCTCGGCGGTCACGAAGCTAGCGAACACCGCGAACATGATCAGCGCCGCGGCGGTGACGACCCGCGAGGCGTGCCGCGAACCGGCGATCACCGACTCGTGGTGCCTGCCGGTGTGGACGAAGTCCTCCCGCATCCGGGAGACCAGGAAGACCTCGTAGTCCATCGCCAGTCCGAACAGCACCGCGATCAGGATGATCGGCATGAAGCTGAACACCGGTCCCTGGGTCGGCACCCCGACCAGACCGGCGAGCCAGCCCCACTGGAAGACGGCGACGACCGCGCCGAACGCCGCGGCCACCGAGAGCAGGAACCCGAAGGCAGCCTTGAGCGGGACGACGATCGAGCGGAAGACCAGCAGCAGGAGGAGGAGCGCCAGTCCGACCACGATCGACGCGAACGGCAACAGGGAGGCGCTGAGCTTGTCGGAGACATCGATCGCCGCGGCGGTCGAGCCGGTGACCAGGATCTCGGCGTCAGCCTTCGCGGCCAGTTCCGGTGTCCCGGCGCGGATGTCGCGGACCAGTCCCTCCGTACGCTCGTCACGCGGCCCGGCCTTCGGGACCACGGTGAGGACCGCCGTGGTGCCGTCCTCGCTGATCTGCGGCGCGCTGATGGAGACGACCTCGGGCAGGTCGATCCGCCCCAGGCCGGCCGCCACCTCGGCGGCGGCGGGCGCGGGATCACCGTCCGCGCTCCGGACGAGGACGAGCAGCCGGCCGTTGCGCCCGGGGCCGAAGGCGTCGGAGATCAGGTCGTACGCCTTACGCTGGGTGGACTCGGGCGCGGCAGTGCCGTTGTCGGGCATGGCCAGGGCGAGTTGGGCGGCCGGGAGCGCGACGGCGCCGAGCGCGATGACGACGGCGAGCACCGTGGCGAGCGGCCTTCGGGTGACCAGCCGGGCCCAGCGCTCGCCGCCGGAAGGCCGCCGGCCGCCGCCCGTGGCGCGCTCGCGGCGCTCGGCCCGCGAGCCGGGCTTCGGCCGCAGCCGCGTCCCGGCGAAGCCGAGCAGGGCGGGCAGCAGGGTGATCGCGACCGCCACCGCCATCAGGACGGTGCCGGCGGCGGCCAGCCCCATGACGCTCAGGAACGGGATGCCGACGACGGAGAGCCCGGAGAGCGCGATGATCACGGTGAGCCCGGCGAAGACCACGGCGCTGCCCGCGGTACCGGTGGCCCGGGCGGCGGACTCCTCCGCGTCCATGCCGTTCGTCAACTGGGTGCGGTGGCGGGAGAGGATGAGCAGGGCGTAGTCGATGCCCACGGCGAGCCCGACCATCAGCGCCAGGCTCGGTGCGGTGGAGGAGACGGTGGCGATGTTGGACACCAGCAGCAGTCCGACGAGCCCGACGGCCAGCCCGATCAGTGCGGTGAGCAGCGGCAGTCCGGCGGCCAGCAGAGAGCCGAAGGTGAGGATGAGGACGATGACCGCCACGCCGAGGCCGATCACCTCTCCGATGCCCACGGTCAGCCCGGCGGAGCTGTAGATCGTGCCGCCGACCTCTGCCTGGAGGCCGCTGGAGCGCGCCGAACCGGCGATCTTCTCCAGGGCGGTGACGCTGGAGTCCTCCAGCGCGTCGCGCTTGATCGGGTAGAGGACCTGTGCCAGCGCCGTGCGCTGGTCCTCGGAGACGGACTTCGCCTCGAAGGGGTCGACGGCCGTCTCGACCTGGGGCGCCTTCGCGGCCTCCCGTACGGTCTTCTGGATGACGGCGCGGAAGGCCGGGTCGTCGACGGTCGCGCCCTCGGGGGCGACGAAGACGAGTTGCGCCGTGACACCGATGGCCGCGGGCTGCGACTTCTCCAGTACGTCGATGCCCTTCTGCGACGGGGAGCCGGGGATGGTGGCCTCGCTGTCGAGATGCGAACCGAAGGTGGCTGAGCCGCCGATCGTCAGCGCGATGAGGAGCAGCCAGCCGATGAGGAACGCGCCTCGGTGACGGAACGCCGTCCGGCCGAGCGAGCAGAGCAGGGTGGCCATCGAAATATTCCTTCAGCCGTGGGACTGACCGGAATGGTCGGTAGGGGAAGCAAGCGCGGTGGACGGGGTGTGCGGAGCCTGCGGGGCTTTGGGGGCGGGCGGGTCGATCAGCGCGGTCAGCACCGCCGACAGCGCCTCTTCGACGGTGTCGGCACCGATCGCCTCCGGGTCGGCGACGCACTCGTTCGACAGGCCGTTGCACAGGCAGTGCAGGATCAGGGCAGCCAGTTCGGGCCGGACGGCCGGACGGACGCCGGTGCGTTCGGCGACCGCCGCGATCGAGCGGGCCGCGGTGGCGCGCTGGGCCCGGCGCAGCGGGGTCAGGATGGCCCTGGTCCGCTCGTCCCTGGCGGCGCGGGCCGCGAACTCCAGTCCGAGCCGGCCGCGTTCGGCGTCGCCGACGATGCGGCGCGCGACCGTACGGGCGGCCAGGCCGACCGCTTCGGACGGCTGGTCGGTATCGCCGATTCCCTTCATGACGGCGGCGAACTCGCTGTCGGCGCCGGCACCGAGGATGGCGCCGAACAGCTCCTGTTTGCCGGAGAAGTTGGAGTAGACGGCGCCCTTGGTGAAGCCGGCGGCGTTGGCGATGTCCTCCAGCCGGCTGTCGGCGTAGCCGTGTTCGGCGAAGGAGCGTGCGGCGGCCGTCAGCAGCCGGCGACGGACCTCGTCACGCGGGACGCGCGGGACGGGCCCGTCATGCTCGGCAGGGTGTGAAGGAGCGGGGTGCGGAGGAGCGGGGTGCGGAAGGGCGGGGTGCGGAAGGGCGGGGGCTGACGGGGCGGAGTGTTCCAGTGGGTCGGGATACCCGGGGTATTCGATACCCGGAGTACCGTGCCGCGTCGTGACTCCGCTGGACGGGAAGCGCATGGTGGTTCTCCCTGGGTGTGAGGAGCCGCGTCCGGGTCCGGTCGGCGGAGGGGTTCTCAGCGGGCCGTGCGCACGGTGATTCCGCCGTTGTCGGTGGTGGCGGTGATGGTGTGCGCGCTGCCCGCGTCGTTCGGCACGTCGACCTGGACCTTGCCGTTGTCGGTCTTGGTGGTGACCTTGTACGTGCCGTCCGGGACCTCGACCGTCACCCCGCCGTTGTCCGTCTTCACGCCCACCTGGTCGGGGACGGCGGTGAAGGCGAGATACACCTTTCCGTTGTCCGAACCGGCCTCGACGCGGCGCGACTTGAGTCCGGTGGCCCGTACCTCGCCGCTGCCGCTGCGTACGGTGAGGGCGCCGGACGAGTCGCTGACGGTGACCGCCCCGTTGTCCGAGGAGATGTCCAGGTCGGTGGTGAATCCCGACGCGGTGGTCCTGCCGTTGTCGCCGTCGATGGTGAGCGCGGTCCTCCGCGGTACGAGCACCTCGTACCGCGCGCCGCAGTTGCTGATGACGGATCCGCAGCTGGTGGTCAGGCTGAGCGCGTCGCCGGTGAGCTTCCACGACGCCTTCGGCTTGTCGCCGACGGCGGACCAGCCGGAGAACCAGCGGGTGACCTCGACCTCGTCGACGTCGGCGGGCTTGACCGTGAGGTCGCCGTTGCTCCGGGAGATCGTGAGCTGGTCCCCGACCGGCCCGAAGGAGCGCTTCTCGGGGGTGTTGTCGTCTCCCGTCGACTCACCGCACCCGGTGACGGCCACCAGTGCGAGTAACGCGCCGCCGGCCAGGATCGAGGTGCGGAAGATGCGGTTGGGCGGGGCCACGGGGTGCCTCCGAAGTCTGGGGTCCTACCGACCGGGTGGACCGATGACGCTACGGAGGAATCGACGTGCCATCGATCCGGTCCGCCCCCCGGATTCGGGGGGGGCTATCCCCCGGTCGTGCCCTACGGTCCGCCTCCCCGGGGTGCGTTCGGGCGGCGACCGGCCGCCCGAACGCACCCGGAGTTGACTTTCAGGTTGCCTGAACCTCGACAATCACCGCCATGGACAGCACTACAGGTTCCACCCCGACCGGCTCCACCCCCGTCGACATCTCGATCGGCCTCTTCCAGCCGGAGCTGCTGAGCATCAGCGCCTTCGCCCGGCGCGTCGGTGTCGCCCCGAGCGCCCTGCGCTTCTACGACGACTGCGGCGTCCTGGTCCCCGCCCGGGTCGACGCCACGACCGGCTACCGCTCCTACAGCCTCGACCAGGAGATGCGGGCGCGCGTCCTGCGAAGCCTGCGGGAGGCGGGACTGCCGCTCGCGGAGGTCGTGGTCGTGCTCGACGGCGATCCGGACGCGGCGCGTACGGTGCTGGAGCGGCACCGCGGCACCGTACGGGAACGGTCACGGACGGCCGATGCCACGATCGCGGCCGTGCTGCGCTCCCTGCCCGGTGCGGAGGGCCCGGACGGCGCGGACGCGGAGGCGAGCGCCCCCGGGGCCGGGCCGGTCACCCGGGTGCGGCTCGGTGGCGCGGAACTGGCCGGTGCCGTACGGCAGGTGGGGGCGGCCGTCGGCGACGATCCGGAACATCCGGTGCTCGGCCGCGTCCTCGTGGAGATCGACGAGAGCGAGGTCCGGCTGGTGGCCACCGACCGCTACCGCCTCTCGACCCGGGTCCTGAAGCCGGTGGTCGCGGTGGAGGGCCCGGACCGCCGGGTACTGCTGGACGCCGGGCCGTTGGCCGAGGCGGGCGTCTGGGCCGCGCGGTGCGCCGCGGTGACCGTCGAGGTCGACGCGGACGAGGCCCGGATATCCGACACGGACGGCTCGGGCTCCCGCGAACTGAAGCTGTGGGACGGCGAGTTCCCCGCCTACCGGGACCTGCTCACCGAGCTGCCCGAGGCCCGGCACCGGCTGATCGTCGACCGGACGGCGCTCCTCGACGCCATCACCGCGTACGCCAGGACGGACGACGAGACCGACGGCGGGGTGGACGGCGGGGTGGACGGCGAGACGGAGAACGGGGTGGACGGCGGAACGGACGGCCGATCGGGTGGCGAAGGCGCGGCGCGAGGAGCGCCGGGCACGTCGGCGGTCGCCCTGCGGCTCGGTGAGGACGACGTACACATCTCCCCGGCCGAGCGGACGGACCAGCCGCCCCGATCGGGCCGGTCGCACGACGCGTCCACCACCCTGCGCGCCCTCCGCATCGGCGAGACGCCCCTGCGGATCGGCTTCGACCCGGCCGTCCTCGCCGCGGCGCTCGAAGCGAGCGTCGGCCCCGACGTCCTGCTGGAGATCTCCGCCGTGACCGAACCGGTGGTGGTGCGCTCGGCGGACCAGGGCAGCTTCACCACCCTGGTCATGCCCGTCGCCCTCGCCGCGACCCCGGAGGACTGACATGACATCGGCAGGACGTTCGGACACGGCGACGGACCCGGGGACCCCCGTCGTACAGCTCTGCGCGCAGGGCACGCGGGCCGAGACGGATGGCCGGGCCGACGAGGCGCGGGCCCTGTTCCTGCGGCTCTGCGCACGCGCCGACCTGGAGGCGCTGAGTCTGCTCCTGCCCACCTGCATGGGGAGCCTCGGCACCCCGGAGGGCGAGGAGCGGGTCACGGCCGCCTTGCGCATGCTCCACACCGAGCGGCGCCTGCCCGACCCGGAGCAGCGCGCCCTCGCGGACGCGATCAGGGCCCGGGCGGCCTGACGGCACCCCCGTCACCTCATCCGCGCGCGGCTCGCCCCCGTCGCCCCGCCACACAGCCGATATGACGGACCGTTCGAGCCGAATCGCACGTTCATTCCGCGTTGGTCCCCCGTGCACGCCCTCGCGGCACCATCCTGGTGTCCCACTGGAGTCCCACGACCACCGGAGGCACCATGCGAAGGCAGACACGCGGCCGGCTCACGGCGGCCCTCTTCACGTCCGTGCTCGTCGGCTCCGCCGTCGTGGCCGGCGGGGGCGCGGCCCATGCCGAGGACGCGGCGGCGGCCCGTTCCGTACGGAAACCGGCCGCCCCGCCGGCCTCGGCCGCCCTGCCCACGCTGCCCGCGGCGGTCGACGGCGGTGCCTGGGAGTCCGGACACCTCCAGGGCATGGCTGTGGACCGCACCAAGGGCGTCATGTACTTCTCCTTCACCAACCTGCTGGTGAAGACGGATCTGAACGGCAGACCGCTCGGCTCCGTCACGGGCTTCACCGGCCACCTCGGCGACCTGGACCTCAACACGGCGGACGGCCGGGTGTACGGCTCCCTGGAGTACAAGATGGCGAAGGCGTTCTACATCGCCGTGTTCGACGGGGACCGTATCGACCGGATGAACATGGACGCGGCCTCCACGGGTGTCGTCTCCACCGTCCATCTCAACGAGGTCGTGAAGGACTACACCGCCGACATGAACGGCGACGGGGTCTTCGACGGCGACACCGCCGACACGCCGGACCACCGCTACGGTTGCAGCGGCATCGACGGGGTCGCCTTCGGCTCCTCGTTCGACGGCAGGGGCGGCCTCAAGCTCACCGTCGCGTACGGGATCTACTCCAACACCGCCCGGCGGGACAACGACCACCAGGTCCTGCTCCAGTACGACGTCCGGGCGTGGAAGAAGTACGAACGCCCACTGACCGAGGACGCCCCGCACACCTCGGGCCCTCCCGCGCCGGACGGCAAGTACTTCGCTTACACCGGCAACACCACGTACGGCGTGCAGAATCTGGAGTACGACGCGCGCAGCGGCAACTGGCTGATGTCCGTGTACAAGGGCAAGAAGACGACGTTCCCCAACTACTCCCTCTTCGTCCTGGACGGTTCCAAGCGCCCGGTGCAGGGTGCTGTGCGCGGCCAACGGCTCGCCGAACGCGGTACGTTGCTGTCGCTGCTCCCGCGCGGGCTGCACCACGCGGCGTCCGGTGTGTACGGCTGGGAGGCGGCCGGACAGTACGGGCTGATCTCCTTGGACGACGGCCGCTATTACGTCGCCGAGGCGGGCACCGTCCAGTCCGGCGGTGTGACCCGGCAGACCGGCCGCGCCGTCCTGCACCGCTGGACGGCGCTCACACCGAACCCGTTCACGCCGGCGGACGCTTCCTGACCCGGGCGGCGCGGTGGCGGGGCGGCCGGGCGGTGGGGCGGCGCGGTGGCGGGGCGGCCGGGTGGCCTGGTGGTGAGGCGGTCGACTGGTCGCGGGCGGCACGCCGCACCGCCGCTCACCGGCCGTCGCGTCTCACCACAGCCCGTCGGTCACCACTCCCCCGCCGGCCGCCGGGGCGCCCTCGAAGGAGAGGAGTTGCTGCTTGCGGCTCAGCCCGCCGCCGTATCCCGTGAGACTGCCGGTGGAGCCGATGACCCGGTGGCAGGGGACGATGATGCTGATCGGGTTCTTTCCGTTGGCCAGCCCGACGGCGCGCGAGGCGCCCGGCTTGCCGAGGTCTTCGGCGAGTTCGCCGTACGAGCGGGTCTCGCCGTAGGGGATCCGCAGAAGCCGCTCCCACACCTGGCGCTGGAACGGGGTGCCGTTCAGCGTCAACGGGACGTCGAACGCAGTCAGTTCACCGTCGAAGTACGCGGTGAGCTGACGCACGGTCTCGGTGAACGGCCCCGGGTCCTCGGCGCCGAAGGACTCCTCGGGCGGACGGTGGCGCTGCTCGTGCATGTAGAGACCGCTCAGGATTGCGCCGGTGGCGACGAGGGTCAGCGGTCCGTACGGGCTGTCGATCACCGTGTGAACTGTACGAGCGGTGTCAGCGGTGTCAGCGGTGTCAGCGAGATGAACGGTGTCAGCAGTGTGCACCGTACGCGTGGTGGCCATGGTGTTCTCTCCGGTCATGGTGGGGTCAACTCCCTCACGCGGGAAGGTGGTTGATGGCATGGTTCTCGGTGGCCCACAGATACTGCACGGCGTACGCGCGCCAGGGCCGCCAGGCGGCGGCGCGCGCGGTCAGCGCGGCGGGTGTCGAGGGCAGTCCGAGGCCCGCCGCGGCCCGGCGGATCCCGAGGTCCGTGGGCAGGAACGCGTCGGGGTCGCCGAGCGCGCGCATGAGGATCACCTCGACCGTCCACGGCCCGAAGCCGGGCAGGGCGTTGAGCCGGGCCCGCGCCTCCTCCCAGTCGCTGTCGGGGCCGAGCCGCAGCGTGCCGTCGGCGAGGGCCGCGACCAGCGTGGTGAGCGTCGTCCGCCGGCTGCGCGGCAGGGCCAGGGCCTCCGGGTCGAGCGCGGCGAGCGCCGCCGGGGGCGGGAAGAGGTGCGTGAGCCCGCCCTCGGGGTCGTCGACGGGCTCTCCGTACGCCCTGACCAGCCGGGCCGCGTGCGTCCTGGCGGCGGCGGTGGAGACCTGCTGTCCGAGCACGGCCCGTACGGCGAACTCGGCGGCGTCCACGGTACGGGGCACCCGCCGCCCCGGCGCCTTGTCGACCAGCGGGGCCAGCAGCGGGTCGGCGCGCAGTTGTCCGTCGACGGCGACGGGGTCGGAGTCGAGGTCGAGCATCCGGCGGCAGCCGCTGATCGCGACCGTGAGATCGCGCGGGTCGGTGAGGGAGAGCCGGCACGCGATGTGGTCGGGGCGCGGGGTGAGGGCGACGATGCCGTGTCCGTACGGGAGGGAGAGCGTGCGACGGTACGCGCCGTCCCGCCACTCCTCGACGCCCGGGACGGCGGTCGCGGCGAGGTGGCCGAAGAGATTGTCCGGGGTGAGGGGTGCGCGGAACGGCAGGCGCAGCGAGATCACTCCGGGGGTGGTGCGGGTCTGCTCCGTGGTGCGCGGGGCGCGTGAGCCGCGCGCGCCCCGGGTGGCCCGGGTGCGCAGTTCGCCCGGTGGGAGCGCGAAGACCTCCCGAACGGTGTCGTTGAACGCCCTGATCGAGGCGAAACCGGCGGCGAAGGCGACCTCGGCCATGGGCAGCCCGGTCGTCTCGATGAGCAGCCGTGCGGTCTGCGCCCGCTGGGCGCGGGCGAGGGCGAGCGGCCCGGCGCCCAGTTCGGCGAGGAGCTGGCGTTCGATCTGGCGGGCGGAGTAGCCGAGGCGGGTGGCGAGGCCGGGCACGCCCTCGCGGTCGACGACCCCGTCCTGGATCAGGCGCATGGCGCGGGCGACGGTGTCGGCGCGGGCGTTCCACTCCGGGGAGCCGGGGCTGGTGTCGGGCCTGCACCGCTTGCAGGCCCGGAATCCGGCCTGCTGGCAGGCGGCGGCGCTCGGGTAGAAGGTCATGTTCTCGGCCTTCGGCGGCACCACCGGGCAGCTCGGCCGGCAGTAGATGCGGGTGGTCAGGACCGCGGTGAAGAACCAGCCGTCGAAGCGCGCGTCCTTGGACCTGACGGCCCGGACGCAGCGCTCGGTGTCGGCGTGCATCGCGAGGTGCGTGGCGGTGTGCATGGGTCAAGCATCGGGCATGCGGAGCGTCCCGGCTGGCAGAAAAACGACATCAGCGTCCGGCGTCCACCGCGACCCGCACGGACCTCCCCCCTGGGCAAAGGGGCGCGCCGGAGGTAATTCTCTTCGGCTTGTTTCGGACCACGACTGGAAACCCTTCTGTGAAGCCACCGTGAATTCACCTCCATATTTCTCCGGTCACGCACCGCTGACCACGCAATACACCCGCCGCATGGTCCGTTCCGAAAAGGATCACCTGATGACCGAATCGGTCTCTTGACCATTCCTTGAGAAAGAAACGAGACTCGCAAGCAACACTCACACATCAAGAGACACAACGCATGATCATGCGGATGACCGCGCGGATGACCACCGCCAGCGGTCGGACGAATGACCACGCGAGACCGGTGCCGCTATCGCATGGGGGTGTGACGGGGGAACGCAGGGATTGCGTGCGCATGCGCATTCGACTTTCACGCATGTGCGCCACACCCTCACCTTTCCTCCTCACATCTTGGTGCGCGAAGGGAATGGAGGGGGAATGCCGACGCATATGGGCTACCCCGGCGTTTACATCGAAGAACTCCCCAGCAGCGTCCGTACCATCGCGTCGGTCACCACCTCGGTGACCGCGTTCGTGGGCCACACCCGCCGGGGCCCGCTCCATCAGCCGGTACGGGTCACCAGCTTCGCGGACTTCGAGCGCCGTTTCGGCGGTCTCACCGCACGCGGCGCCGTCGGCTACGCCGTACACCAGTTCTTCGGCAACGGCGGGACGGTCGCGGTGATCGTGCGGGTGGCCAAGGCCGGCACCGGCAAGGAGGCCTGCGTCACGCTCAACTCCACCGAGGGGAAGAGCGATTGCCCGGTACTGGAGGTGTACGCGAAGGAGCCCGGGGGCTGGGGTTCACGGCTGCGGGTGGCGGTCGACCACGACACCCCCGCCCCGGACCGTACGTTCAACCTCCAGGTCCTCGACGCGCGCGGCGGGGCCCGCGAGTCCTTCACCGGCCTGTCGATGGACCCCGGCCACGGGCGTTTCGTGGAGACGGTGGTGAACAACGGCTCCGCCCTCGTCCGGGTCAAGACCCTGGACCGGGACCGCCCTGACCCCTCGGGCACCGTGTCCAAGCCCTTCGCCGCGAAACTCCCCGATCTCAACGTCGAGTTGAAGGTGAAGATCGCGGACGTGGAGCGCGAGTTCACCCTCCACGACCCGCACCACGACGGCGAAGCGCCCACCAATGTGGTGGAGTTGGCGCTGCTGCTGGAGCGCAAGCTGCGCTCGCTGCCCGACGCCCCGGGGAAGCACACGTACGCCGGTGTCCAGGTCACCCCGTTCGGCCGCCGGATCCAGGTCGTCGCCGGGTCCATCGACCCCGCCGACGTCGTGCGCTTCATCGGGGAGTGCGCCAACGACCTGGGGCTGGAGGGCTCGGTCAACCCGCCCGCCTTCGCCCTGGAGGGCGGGGAGGACGGCGACCCGCCGGGCCCCCGCGACCTCATCGGCAGCGAGACGGCCAAGACCGGCATGCAGGCCCTGCGTGATGTCGACGACGTCAACCTGCTGGTCCTGCCGGAGCTTTCGGCGTACGAGTCCACCGCGGACATGGTCACCGTGGTCTCCGCGGCGGACCAACTCTGCAAGGAACGGCGGATCTTCCTGCTCGTGGACTCGCCCTCGGGATGGGGCACCGTGGACGCCGCACGGGCCGGGATCGGCTCCTTCGACGCGGTACGCGGCGATCACGCGGCGCTGTACTTCCCGCACGTGCAGCTCACGGATCCGCTCACGGGTCGGCTGCGCGCCTTCCCGCCGTCGGGCGCCGTCGCCGGTGTCATCGCCCGGGTCGACAGCGAGCGCGGGGTGTGGAAGGCGCCGGCCGGGACCGAGGCGCGGCTGGCCGGGGTGCGGTCGTTGACGGTCAAGCTCACCGACCGGGAGAACGGCCTGCTGGGCCCCCTCGGGGTGAACTGCCTGCGGACGTTCCCCGTGGTCGGCCCGCTCGTGTGGGGCGCCCGGACGCTGGCGGGCTCCGACGCGCTCGACAGCGAGTGGAAGTACGTGCCGGTGCGGCGGCTCGCGCTGCATGTCGAGGAGTCCCTGTACCGCGGTCTCCAGTGGGTCGTCTTCGAGCCCAACACCGAGCAGTTGTGGCAGCAGATCCGGCTGAAGGCGTCGGCGTACCTCAACGACCTGTTCCGGCAGGGCGCGTTCCAGGGCGGCACGCCGCGCGAGGCGTACTTCGTCAAGTGTGACAAGGACACCACCACCGAGGCCGACATCGACAACGGGGTGGTCAACGTCGTGGTCGGCATCGCGCCGGTCAAGCCCGCGGAGTTCGTGATCGTGAAGATCCAGCAGGTCGCCGGAGAGTTCGACCTTTCCTGACCAGACCGAGGTAAAAGGAACCCGAAGGAAACCGATGGCTGAGTTCCAGATCAACGCCCATCGCTTCGACCCGTACAAGAATTTCAAGTTCCTGGTTCTCTGGGACGGGCGAACGGTCGCGGGCGTCAGCAAGATCAGTCCGCTGAAGCGCACCACCGAAGTGGTCAAACACCGCCACGGCGGCGACCCCAGTTCTCCGCGCAAATCACCGGGCCGCTCCGAATTCGAGGGGGTGACGCTGGAGCGCGGCGTCACCCACGACCCGGAGTTCGACCGTTGGGCCAACAAGGTCTGGCAGGTCGGTGCGGGACTCGGCGCCGAGGTGTCGCTCCGCGATTTCCGCAAGGACATCATCATCCAGGTCCTCAACGAGGCCGGTCAGGTCGCCGTCTCGCACAAGCTCTACCGGGCCTGGGTGAGCGAATACCAGGTGCTCGGCGAGCTGGACGCGAACGCGAACGCCGTCGCCATCCAGAGCGTCAAGCTCGAATGCGAGGGCTGGGAACGGGACTACGAGGTGGAGGAGCCGGTGGAACCGTCCTTCACCCATCCGGCGTAGCGCCGCCCCTCTCCCCACCCAGACCCTGACACGGAGGAACGAGGGATGACGCCGACGGGCCCCGCCGAGCTGCTCGCCACCTGGGAGGCCGGGCTGGCACAGCACGACTCGGAGAGGTCGCTGCTCCTGCACCACGCGGCCCGCCCCGGGGCCGCCGCCGACACACTGCTGTCGCTGCCCGTCGGCGAGCGGGAGGCGGATCTGTTCGCGCTGCGCCGGGCGCTGTTCGGCGAACGCATGCAGGTGCGCATCGGGTGCGGGGGCTGCGGGGCCGACATGGAGTTCGACCTCGACGCGACGGTCTTCGGCGTCCGGGGTCGGAGTCCGGACGGGCCGCTGCGGGTGGCGGAGGGCGAGTGGGTCGTCGAGTTCCGGCTGCCCAGCGTCGCCGACCTCGCGGCGGCCGGTGCCGTCGACGACGCGGCGGACGCCCGCCGGCTGCTGGTGGCGCGCTGCACGGTGTCGGCCGTGCGAGGCGGGGAGGCCGTACCTCCGGAGCGGCTGGCCGCGCTGCTGCCGGCCGAGGTGCAGCGACGGCTGGCCGAGGCGGCGTCGGAGGCCGACCCGGCAGCCGAGGTGACCTTGAACGTGAGCTGTCCCGAGTGCGGTGGTGCCACCCCCGCCGAACTGGACATCGCTTCCTACCTGTGGACGGAACTCGACACCTGGGCGAGGGACTTGCTCCTCGACGTTCATCTGCTCGCCACCGCCTACGGCTGGAGCGAAGCGGAGATCCTGGCGCTCAGCCCGCTGCGGCGCCGCTACTACCTGGAGCTGTGCGCGGATGTCTGACTACTTTGACCGGCTGCTCGCCCGCTACACACCGGTGCCGGCGGCTGACAGCGCCGGCGGCGGCACCGGGGGCAGTGACGGCTCCGGCGGTGCGGGGGGTACGGACAGGGTGACCCGGGTACGGCCCCGGCTCCCCGGACCGTTCGAACGCGTCGAGGCGCTGCGCACGACGCCGCGGGAGCCCGACGCGCCCGCCTCGCTGATCCCGTCGGCTCCGCACCCCGCCTGGGGAGCGCCCGAGTGGGTGGAGCGCGAACGGGAGGTACGGACGGACCGGCACACGGTCGTACGGACCGAGACGGCCCGGCCGGGCGACCCTGTGGAGCGGGCGGCGGCCACCGACCCCTTCCGCGAGGTGGAGCAGGCCAGGCCCTCGGCCAGGCCGTCCCCGTCCCCGGCTCCGACGCCGGGAGCCCGCCGGGGCACGGACGACGGCTCGCTCACCCCGCGCCGTACGGCGGAGGCCCTTCGGACGCCGGGCGGCGCGCCCGCCACCGCCCCGCTCGGCGCGTCCGGTTCCCTCCGGGCCGCCACCGGGCGGCCCAGGCCCCGCGACGTCGATACGACCACCGCGCGCGGCGCCGCGCAGAACGGGGTGGGACGCCGGGCGCCCCGGCCTGCCGAGCGCACCGTCCACGTACAGATCGGTCGGCTGGAAGTGAGCGCGGCGCCGCCACCCGGCCCGCCGCGCACGGCGGCCGACCGCCCGGGCACCGCCGGACGGCGTGCGCCCACGCTGACCCTGGACGACTATCTGACCCGCGGCGAGAGGAGGAACTGATCCCATGAGCAACGCACTTGCCTTCGCCACGGTCACCCAGGCCCTGGCCCTGCTGATCGGGAACAACCTGTCTCCGGAGATGGACATCGCGGTCACGGTGGAGACACGCAAGCCGCCCGCCGAACCGCCGACCGAGCCGACGATCCATGTCTTCCTCTACCAGGTCACACCGAACCCCTCGATGCGCCACACCGACCTGCCCACCCGCGCCTCGGACGGCACCCTGGTCAACCGCCCGACGGCGGCGCTGGATCTGCACTTCCTGATCAGCGCGTACGGGGACGAGACCACGCTGGTCGGGCAGCGCCTGATCGGCTGTGTGGTCCGCACGCTGCACGAAATCCCCGTCCTGCCACAGGACTTGATCGAACTGGCCGCCGAGCGGCCGTATCTGGCCGGGAGCGACCTCGCCCGGTCCCCGCAGCGGGTGCGCTTCACCCCGACGGTGATGGACATCGACGAGACGTCCAAGCTCTGGGGGATGCTCCACCAGACGCCGTACACGCTTTCGGTGGCCTACCAGGCGTCGCTGGTGCTGATCGAGGGCCGCGAGAAGCCGGTGCCGGCGAAGCCCGTGGAGCGGCGGACGGTACGGGCGGTGCCGCTCGGCGCACCGGGCGAACCGGCCCCGGCCGAGCCCGTCGGTCCCGCCGAGGACGAGGCCCCCGCGTCCGCGCCCGTTCCCGCGAAGAAGCGCGCTCAGGGCAAGACCCCGGCGCCCAAACGGGCGGCATCGGCATCCCGTACCCGCAAGGTCACCGCCACGAGCGGACGCGGCCGGACGCCTGCGCGCGCCGATGACACCGGCGCGGGCGCCGACACCGACACCGAGGCGGGCGCGGGCAACGTCGCAGGCGACGGCGACGGCAAGGAGAGCTGAGGGACATGGGCAAGACGGGGGCAGGTGAACACATGGGCACGGACAAGGATGGGGTTCGCTCCGGTACGACGGGCGGCCGGGCGCTGACCGAGGCCGTACGGTCCGTCCTCACGCGCGTCGACGCCCACGCGGGGCGCGCGCAATCCGGGGACACCCCAACTCCCCCCGAGACAAACCCGTCCCACTCCCCCACCGACTCCACCGCCCCCGCCCATCCCTCCACCCTGGAAGCCCTCGCCTCCTGCTTCGGACTCAGCGCCTTCGAACGCGAGGTCGTGCTCCTCGCCGCGGCGGCGGAGCTGGACCCCACCACGGGCGCCCGCTGCGCCGCGGCGAGCGGCGCCCCGGACCGGGCGTACCCGACGTTCTCCCTCGCCCTGGCCGCGCTCACCGAACCGCACTGGAGCGCGCTGACACCCGTCGCTCCGCTGCGCCGCTGGCGGCTGATCGAGCTGGACGACGAGACCCGGCTGACCACGTCCCGGCTCCGGCTCGACGAACGCATCCTGCACTTCCTGGCCGGCTCGCCCTATCTGGACGCCCGGCTGCACGGGCTGCTGCGCCGTACGGCCGTACCGGACACACTCCCCGCCTCGTACGGCCGGGCGGCGGACCGGGTCGCGGCGGGCTGGGCGGGCGGCGCGGGACCGCGGGCCCCGCTCCGGGTCGAGCTGGTCGGCGGCGACCCACGCTCGCGCGCCGACATCGCCGCGGCGGCGGCGAGCCGTTCGGGGCTCGGGCTCTACGCGCTCACGGCGGAGGACCTGCCCACCGTTCCGGCCGAACGTGACCGGCTGGCCCGGCTCTGGCAGCGCGAGGCGGTACTGCTGCCGGCCGCGCTGCTGGTGGAGGCGGACGACCGCCTGGACCGTGAACAGGGCGCCGCGGCGGACGCGTTCATCGAGAGCGCGGCCGTACCGCTCTGCGTCTCCAGCACCGATCCGCGGCCGAACGAGCGCTCGCGCGGTGAGCGGGTCACCGTACCGGCGCTCGACGCCGAGGAGCAGCTCAGCGTGTGGTCGGACGCCTTCGACGGCGTTCCGGACGTCTCCGAGGACGATCTGCGCCACCTCGTGGAGCAGTTCTCGCTGCCGCCGCATCTCATCCAGGCCGCCGGGGCGACCGTCGTACGGGATCTGCCGCACGCGGACGGCGACGCGAACGCCACCACGCTGGCCTGGCAAGCCGGCCTCGGCGAGGCCCGGATGGGCATGGACGAGCTGGGCCGGCGCATCGAACCACAGGCGTCCTGGGGCGATCTGGTGCTGGCGGAGCGGCAGTTGAGAATCCTGCGGGAGACCGTGGCGCATGTACGGCAGCGGGCCACCGTCTACCAGGATTGGGGTTTCGCGTCGACGCTGCGCCGTGGCCTCGGTGTCACCGCGCTCTTCGCGGGCGGCTCGGGCACCGGGAAGACCCTGGCCGCCGAGGTGATGGCGAGGGAACTGGGGCTGGATCTCTTCATCATCGATCTGTCGCAGGTCGTCAGCAAGTACATCGGTGAGACCGAGAAGAACCTGCGCAAGGTCTTCGACGCCGCCGAACGCGGCGGCGCGCTGCTGCTGTTCGACGAGGCGGACGCGCTCTTCGGCAAGCGGAGCGAGGTGAAGGACAGCCACGACCGGTACGCGAACCTTGAGGTGAGCTATCTGCTGATGCGGATGGAGGCGTACCGGGGCCTGGCGATCCTCACGACCAACATGAAGCAGGCTCTGGACACGGCGTTCATGCGCCGTATCCGCTTCGTCGTCGACTTCCCGTTCCCCGGCGAGTCAGAACGGGCCGAGATCTGGCGGCGGGTGCTGCCCGAGCGGGCCCCGATGAAGGGCATCGACCCCGCGCTACTGGCCCGGCTGACCGTGGCGGGCGGCTCCATCCGCAACATCGCGCTGTCGGGCGCCTTCCTCGCGGCTGAGGAGGGCGACCGCCTCCAGATGCGCCACATGCTGGAAGCGGCACGCACCGAATACCTCAAGCTGGACCGCTCGTTGGCGCCTTCGGAGGTCCAGGGATGGATCTGAACGAGGCGCCGCGCACGGTACGGGTGGACATCGGCGAGCTGGTCCTGGACGGCTTCGACCGGCTGGACCCCGAGCGCGTATCGGCGGCGTTCGAGGCGGAGTTGACCCGGCTCGTACGCGACCGGGGCATCCCCCTCGCCACGGGAGGCGGCCGGGCACTGGACGCCCTGACCGGACTGCCGCCCCTGCCCGCGACCACCTCACCGCGCCGCCTGGGCGAGGCCCTGGCACGCGCGGTGCACGCGGGGCTCTCGGGGCGCGGCGAGGAGACGTACACCCCGCCGGACGGACCACGAGGGGGCGGGCGATGAGCGCGCATACGTCATCCGCCGCGTCGCAGGAAGCCCGTTCGGCACAGGAGGCCGGACGGCGCAAGCGTAAGGAGCGCGCGGCGGCGTCCCGTACCCCCGAGCCCAAGGACATCGTCAGCGGCGCGGGCCAGCCGCTGGACCTGAGCGTGCGCCGCGAGCTGGAGGAACAGCTCGGCCACGACTTCAGCCGCGTACGCCTCCACACCGACCGCGACGCGGGCACCCTCACGGACCTGCTGGGCGCGGACGCGGTCGCCGTGGGCCAGGACATCTTCTTCCGCGAGGGCACCTACCGTCCGGGCACGGCCGACGGACAGCGCCTGCTGGCCCACGAGTTGCTGCACACGGTCCAGAACCCGGACGGCCTGGGCACCCTGCGCGCGGGCCGCGGCCTGGGCGCGGTGAGCCTGCCGCAGCAGGCGATGGAACGCGAGGCGGAGTCGACGGCGCAGTCCCTCGTACGGGACGGGTTGCGCGACCGGGACGAGCAGTCGGCGGCGGTCGAGGAGGGCCAGGCAACACCCGGCTGGCTCCGCTACGCGACCGTCGACGCCGACCGTCAGCGTCTTGAGCAGATCGACCCGGCGACGCTGGTCGACCGCCTGGCCAACGGCGTCGTACGGTCCCTGCGCGGCGACCCCGAGGACCGGTCGAAGCGCACCCGTATGCAACTGGTGCGGCTGCCGCTTGAGTTGCAGGACGCCGTGCTGGACCGGCTGGAGAGCAGGCTGCTGAGCCCGGAGCACGAGCGGGTGCTCGACCTGGTGGACCGGATCGAGTCGGACGGCGAGCCCGAGCTGAGCGCGCTGGACGCGCCCGCCGTGGAGCCGGACACGGCGGCCGAGTTGCGGTACGGGCGCGAGAGTGGGCTGCGGGCGTCCGAGGAGCGACGGCGGGAAGAGGAACAGGAGAAGCCGGAGGGGCAAGGGGAGAGCGAGCGCGATCAGGAACGAGCGCCTGCTCCGGGACACGAGAAGAACGCGGACGGTGGGCCCCCGCGAGCCGGGGCGGGCGCGACGTCGACGGAGCCGCGGCCGACAGCTCCCCAGGCCGAGGGGACCACGTCCGAGAAGCCGGGCGGCGAGAAGGCGGACAGGGGAGAGACACAGTCTCCCGCGGCGCCGGAGGCCGCGGATCAGCAGCCTGCCGCGGCCGCGAGCAAGGAGGAGTCGGCCGCCAAGAACCGTACGGGCGCCGCCGAGCCGGTCGTGGCGGACCGGCAGCCGAAGCAGGAGGACAGGAAGGGCCAGGAGAAGCCGGCCGGTTCCCCGACGGCGTCCGGGAAGGACACCGAGCTGCCGGCTCCGCTCAGCACGCTCGACGGAACGCGCGGCCAGGATCTCGACGGTCCCGAGGAGAGGGCCGACGAGGACCCGTTCGGCTCCCGCAACGAGTCGGAGGTGGAGGCCGGGAGCGACGAGAAGAGCGCCTGGGACATCAAACTCCAGCCGGAGGACTTCCTTCCCGCGCAGGACCTGGACGTGTCCGCCGTACCGACGGCGGACAAGCTGGACCCGTCCTCGTCCGCCACCCCGGCGATGCCGTCGTTCCCGGCGCCGCCGACGACCAAGGCCGACCAGGTACAGGCGGAGCGGGACGCGGAGGATGCCGAGGACGCCGCGGCGGAGGCAGCGACGGAGGCGGAGGAGACCGGCGCCGACACGGAGCAGTCGCGGTCCGGGGACCAGCCCGAGGACGTGGTGCAGGAACCGGGGCAGAACGCGGGGTCGGCACCCGCGCCCGTGCCGCTGCCGGGGCCGGGGTCGGCGTCGAGGGACCCGAAGAGCGGAGCCGACCCGAAGGCCGGTCCTGTCTCCGCGCAGATCACGGTGCAGGAGGCACCGGGCGCCACGTCCGGGAGCGGCACCGCTGAGGTGGGGGGCGCGGGCAGCACGACAGCCGGGGGCGGCGATGCCTCGGGCGGCGCGCAGGAGAAGGCGTCCCAGGAGGCGGTGGGCGGCACGTCGGCCGCCCCGGAGTCCGCGGCGAAGGAGGACCAGAAGAAGGCGCCCCCGACAGCTCCGGCTCCGGCTCCGGCTCCAGGGGCCGGAAACGAGGCCACTTCCAGTCCGGAACCCTCGGCCCCTGCGGCCGCGAAAGCGCCGAGCTCCGCTCCGAATCCCTCTGGTCCGGCGACAACAGCACCCGCACCGTCTCCCACCACACCGCCACCCCCACCTGCCGCCCCACTCGCGGAGTCGCCCTCCCCCGCGCCGAAGGCGAAGCGCTCCACTCCAGCTCCTGCCGCCAAGGCGTCGGGTGGTGGACGAGGCGGAGGCGGCGGCGCGGGTGCGAAGGCGGTAGCACCGGCCAAGGGCAAGAAGGGCGCGGCACCGGTCCCCGACCTGTCGACGGCGTCCCCCGAAGCCGGCCTGTCCACCGCGTCGAAGCTGAAGCCGCACTTGGCGGTCCAGGCCATGACCGGGGTGAGCGGCGCGGTGGACCGTACCGTCGACGACGAGCACAGGACGCTGGCCGCAGCGCCGCCCACGATGCAGCGCCCGGCGGGCGCACCGCAGACGCTCCAGGGCGCCCCGAGGACCGACGCACCGGCCCAGTACTCGGACGACCCGGCCCAGAGGTCCGAGGCTCCGGACGACGAGAAGGCCGAGGTCACGGGCGCCAAGGAGCCCGGGGGCGAGATCGAGGCGGAGAAGGCGGAGGAGCCGGGCGGCTGGGACACGTTCAAGATGGCGCTGGGCTTCATCGGCGGCAAGGTCGTGAACAAGGTCGCGGGCTTCTTCGGCGCCGACAAGCCCGTCGTGGACCCTCAGGAACTGGCGGCCAAGTTCGCCGGCCTGCCGACCAAGGACGAAGCGCTGAAGCAGGCCCAGGCGGGCGATGCGCCGGACGTCGAGATGCAGGGGGCGGCGGGCGAGACCTCCGACGAACAGGGCGCCAGTGTCGACGCCAAGGGCCAGGAGACGGTGGCGACGGGGCGCGACGACGCCGCTCGCGACATGGGCGAGCGCCAGGTCTACCCGAACGCTCCCAAGGAGCGGATGACGGCGAAGATCCCCGGCTCGAAGGGCGGCAAGGGCGGGGCCCCGGCGGCCGGCGCGGCGACCGGCTCCGTACCGCCCGAGGCGGCGTCGGAGGTGGCCGAGCACGAACGCGGACCTGAGTTCCAGGCGGCGTTCACCGACGGTCAGAAGAGCGTGTCCGACGGGCGGCAGACCAAGGGCGAGGACTTCCGCGACTCCCAGGCGAAGCACAAGCAGCAGGTCGAAACGGAGATCGGGACCAACACCAGGAGCCAGACGGACGAGCGCGAGAAGGCTCTGGCCAAGGTCACGACGGAGCGTACGGGCTGGCGCGAGGAGCAGGACCAAGAACTCAAGACGCTCGGCACGAAGAAGACGGACAAGCAGGAGAAGGTCCGCAAGGACGTCAAGGAGAAGGAGGAGAAGACCGACGACGACGTCGGGAAGGAGAAGGAGGACGGCGACAAGAAGATCCGGGACGAGAACACCAGGGCCGAGAAGGACGCGGAGAAGACACGCGACGACAGCGTCAGCGAGTCGGGCGACTGGGTCAGCAAGGCCTTCGACTGGATCAAGCAGAAGGTCATCGAGATCAAGAACACGATCGTGCGCGTCATCAGGCAGGCGCGCGACGCGGTCGTCGGCTTCATCAAGAACTTCAAGGAGACGGTCGAGCGCTGGATCAACGAGGCGCGAAAGTTCGTCGTCGACACGATCAAAAACCTGATCAATGACCTGATCGAGTTCGCCAAGTCGATGGTGCGGGCGGTCATCGAGCTGGCCAACCGCATCCGAACCCTGATCACCACTCTGATCGAGACGGCGATCGCGCTGGTCAACACGTTGGCCAACGCACTGAAGCAGATCGTCTCCGACCTGCTGAACGCCATCGGCAAGATGCTGAGCGGCATCCTGGACTTCCTGAAGAAGATGCTCCAGGCCGCGGTCGACGCGGTCCTGAGCGCGGTGAAGTCGGTCCTGGACTTCGCCTCCAAGCTGCTGAGCGCGCTGGGCGACTGGATGCTCATCGCGGTCGACTTCCTCATGGACCCGGGCGGCTGGCTGAGCGGCGCGAAGAACTCGGCGGTGGACGGGGCGAAGAACCACCTGTTCCGGGAGGTCTCCTCAGCCGTCAAGCAATGGTTCCAGGACAAGATCCAGGAAATCATCGGGGTGCCGAAGGCAGTCCTGGACAAGCTGCTCGGCGGCGGCATGAAGATGGCCGACATCGTCAAGGAGGCGTGGAACGCGGTAGTCCCCCAACTCCCTTTGATCATCGGCGAACTGGTCATGACGAAGGTGGTCGCCAAACTGATCCCCGGCGCGGGCTGGGCCCTGGCGGTCATCGACGCCATCCGCACGGCCTGGGGCGCCCTGAGCGCGATCCTGAGCGCGCTGGGCATGGTCCTGGACTGGCTGAAGGCGGTACGCCGCGGCGGCGCGGGCATCCTGTTCGCGAAGGCGGTAGCGGCGGGAGTGGTGGCACTCCTGGAGGTCCTGTACCAGGCGCTGCTGACGGGCATCGGCAAGTACGTCTCGAAGGTGGGCCGGCGTCTGAAGGACGTAGCGGCCAAACTCGGCAAGCCGAAGCCCAAGAAGCCGGGCGGCCCCAGGGGCGCGACGGGCGAGGACGCGGACAGCAGGGGCGGGCCCCGCACCGACAAGCAGCCGGGGGCCCAGCCTTCGAGTCAACCGGCGTCCAGCGCCACCTCCAAGCCTCCTGCCACTCGTCCGGCGGCCGGGGCGGTTCCGACACAGAAGCCTGGGCCCGGCACGAAGCCAGGACTCGACAAGCCCGCTGGAAGCGGGCCGAGGAAGCCCAAGGACACCGACCCCGCCGAGCCCAAGAACACGGACAGCGACAGGAACGGCAAACCGAAATCCGGCAAGGACGAACCCGAACCGGACATCCGCCCGGCGCTTTCCGCGACCCCCAAGCCGAAGGACAAAACCCCGGACAAGCCCAGGGACACCAAGGAGCCCACCAAACCGAAGGACGAAGAAAAGGGCCTCCAGAAGCCAGACGCGAAAGACCCGAAACACACCAAGGACAAGAAGAACAACGAGGACGGACCCGACAGGGCAAAGGACAGCGAAAAGTCGGGCACGCGCAAGGACGGAACGCGAACTCCATGGACCAGAAAGGGCGATGAACGGCACCCGAGGGACGCGGATCCAGCTAAGAAGGGGCAAGAAAAGAAGGACCGGCGGAAAAAAGAGGAGAATTCGAAGGAGTCCAAAGATGCCAGGCTCCGTAGGATCGTTGCAAAAATAAAACCCCGACTGGGTAATATGCTTGATCGAGGAGTTCCACGCCCCGTCCTCAACGCGTCGCTGATACCGATGAGGATGTGGTACCGACTCACCTCACTCAACGCCGAGGGGGGCAAGCGCTTCGGGATCGAAGCCACTCTCAACCCAAAGGAGCAGGTACTCAAGGCGTTGGGAATCACCATACCCAGACGCGAACTACTCGAATTCCTCCAAGGGTTGGCCACGAGACTTGAAGCCGACCCGAACATGGTCACCGCCAGCCAGAATGTTCAGCTATCCCCAAAGCTCCCAGGCATTGTTCCACAGCACACCGTGAACGCTCCGACACCACCTCCTGCCGTCTCACGCATCACCCGCAATGACCAGCCGTTGGGGCTGCAAGAACAAGAAGTCATGAACGTCTTCGACGAGGGACAAACATCTGGCGCAACCACACCGTCCCCACCAGCCGTGCGACGCCAACAGACCGGCCCCAGAGCAGCCAACAAGATCGTCACTGGCGAAGGAATCACATGGGAGGAACAGTCGGCCCACTCTTACAAGTCGGCAAACAAAAAGGACAGGAAGACCGGCGAGAAAAACAGGATACTCGGAATTCCCGACGAATATACGCAACAGGGGAACTGGCCTGAAGCCGTCGAATATCTCGACAATCACTTCCGCGCAAAACCACAGTCCGGCACTCTCGATAAGGTCCAGCGCGTCAACCTGCTCAAGACGGCATGGATCATTGGAAACCAGGAGGTCGACCGCGACCCGATGGCACTCGTCACGAACGCGCTCGTCGTGCAACGATTGAAGAAGGCACAGCTGAGTGGCGCCTCTCCTGCTCGACTCACCAGAATGTTCCTGGAGATCCCAGCAGCGTTCAAGGGTTCCGAGCGAGCCGGTGAGATCCTCAATGAGGATGTGGCGGGCCATCGCTCGATCGCCGGAGCACGAGCAGCGATTCAACATGAACTTGATGGCGAAAGCAAGGAAGACGCCCGGCGGCGACGGAACAGGGAGCGAGCGCCACTCAATAATGCCAACCGCCTGGCGAACCGGCACGTACAAGCCGTGTCTGCTTGGATGAAGGAGTTCAACGTCGAACAGAAAGTGGAAGCATCACTCAACGCCGAGAACCTGGCCGGCACCGAGAGTCGTGAAAAAATCATCAAAGAAAGAATATTCCACGAGATCGAAGACATGGTGCGAGAAATGTATGGCGCCACTGAACGCCGGTAATCCCCGACACGCCCAGGAGAGTGCACATGATCGAGCCGAACCACCGCACACACCGCTACGTGCTGCACCCAGACACCCACTGGAACAACGTGAGCGATTTCGCTAAAACGCTCGGTTGGCCATTGGTACACGAGACTCCAAGGAACCAGGCAGAGGCAACCGACGGCCAGATGATCTGGCAGTCACCATGGGGAACCTCCTTGCATTACATCGTGGATGCGACATCCGGGATCGGCTATATCACGCTGGCGGGACCGGACAAGGAAACGGTGGCACCGTTCACCGCTCAGGCACACAGGGCATTGACACCTTGGGAGCTCGAAGAGCTCTACCAGCGGATTGACAATGAGGGCGACCCGATCGAACGCGGAAAACTGACGTTGAGGATCGGGTTGGCGGCACCGCCGGAGCCGACCCCTGGCTGTCTCATGCGTATCCGGAGTTCGCTCACGGACGAGGATCCGCGGATCCGGCTCGCCGGACTGTGGGCAGCCTCGTACGCCGGCTACCAGGAGCTCGTCCCCGTGGTCCGCGACATCGCTCAGGGCGACACGGAGACCTGGCTCCGTGCCCGCGCCGCAAGCATCGTTGCTGCTTTCGAGGAAGCAGGTAGCGCTCAATGACCCGCTACGCCGACATACCCAAGCCCATCCGCTCCGGCATCGTCATCGTCGACCCCGAGCGCGGCACCCCGCAGAGCATCATCGTGCTGCAGTTCAACCCCGACACCCTCGAACGCTCCGTCTCGCCCCAGTCGGTCGGCGGCAGTGGGGATTCCGGCGGCGGCGGGAGCGGAAGCGGGGACAGGAACGAGGCCCTGCGGCTCAAGGGGCCCGCGCAGGAGACGTGGAAGTTTACCGCCGAGATCGACGCCACCGATCAGTTCGAGGTCGCCGCGCCCGACGGGATTCATCCTCAGCTCGCCGTGCTGGAGATGCTCGTGCAGCCCACGACCGCGCAGCTCCGGGCTGCCTCGCGGCTCGCGCAGAACGGGACCATCGAGATCAGTCCGATCGAGACGCCGCTCACCCTCTTCACCTGGGGCAGCAAGCGGGTGATGCCCGTGCGGCTGACCGAGTTGTCCGTCAACGAGTCGGCGTTCGATGTGAATCTCAATCCGATTCGGGCGAGCCTCAGTATCGGGCTCAAGGTGCTCACCGTCAGCGATCTGCCCGCCGGGCATCGCGGGGCCGAGTTGTATCTGGCGCATCTCGCGCAGAAGGAGCGTCTCGCCGCCGCCGCTGTCGGTGGGCGGCTCGGGAGCCTCGGGCTGAGTGGTGGCGTGGGATTCAGCGCCGGGATCGGGAGGTAGACCGTCATGATCGAGCCGTACGAGAGTGCCCTCGACGCGATTCCCGGGGCCCATCCGTATCCCCGCGACAGTCGTTACCACGATGTCGAGATCGGGGTGCGTGTCCAGGCCGACGGGACCGAAGTGCGGTATGCCAAGCGGCGGTTGTTGCCGGCCCTGGACGCAGCGGAGGGCACGGTCGCGACCCACACCGTCAGCGGCGGTGAGCGGCCCGATCATCTCGGGCAGCGGTATTTCGGGGACCCCGGGCAGTGGTGGCAGATCGCCGACGCGAACCCCGTGCTCGATCCGCGTGAGCTGACCGCCGAGCCCGGTCGGCGCATCGACGTTCCGCTGCCGGGCGGGTTCGCCGGGGGTGGCCGTGGCTGACGAGCCGATCGGGAACGGGCCCGTACACCTGACCCTGCACATGGGGCCCCAGCTCACCCGGCCTGTGCCCGCCGAGGTGGGTGAGGCGTTGCTGTCCGCACAGATCACCACCACCGCCGGGGAGCGCAGCGGGTTCCAGATCGCGTTCGATCTGACCAAGACCGGGGTGATCAACCGGCGGCTGCTGCCCGAGGGGTTCTTCGATCCGCGGACCCGGGTGATCGTCACCGCGTCCGTCAAGGGGACGTCGACCGTGCTGCTCGACGGGCTGATCGTGCGGCAGGAGGTCGGGGCCAGCAATCAGCCGGGGCAGACCACCCTCACCGTCACGGGCGAGGACCTCACCCTGCTGATGGATCTGGAGGAGCGGACCGACCGGTATCCCAATCTCGCGCCGTCGCAGCGTGTCGAGCGGATCCTCGCCAAGTACGCGGGCTACGGCATCGATGCGCGCATCATCCGCGAGCAGGTGCGGCAACCGCCCCGCGAGCAGTGGCGCGTCGACTACCAGACCGGGACCGATCTCGGTTACGTGAACGACCTGGCCAAGGCCAACGGCTACACGTTCTATCTCGAACCCGGGCCACGCCCCGGGCGGTCCGTCGCGTTCTGGGGGCCCGAACAGCGGCTCGGGCAGCGGCAGCACGCCCTCAACGTCAACATGGACAACAACTCCACCGTCGACCAGCTCACGTTCGCGTACGACGGGACCGCCCGCGAGGAGCCGCAGGCGCGCGTCCAGGATCCGCGCACCCGCGACGTCACCCTGCTCGCCCAGCCCGACATCAGTCCGCTCCGCCCGCCGCTCGGCCGCCGCGCCACGCCCGCGCTCAAGCGCAGGACGCTCTCCGGCACGGCCAAGAAGGACCCGGGGCAGGCCGAGGCGGAGGCGCTGGCGCGCGCCGCGACGTCCGCCGATGCCATCTCCGGGTCGGGTTCGCTGGATGTGAACCGGCACGGCTACATCCTGCGCCCGCGCGAGCTGGTCGGGGTGCGCGGCGCCGGGGTGACGTACGACGGCGACTACTACGTCAAGTCCGTCACCCACAACCTCAGGCCCGGCTCGTACCAGCAGAACTTCACGCTCTCCCGCGAGGGCCTCATCGCCAGGAGCACCACCGTCCGTCCGTGAGGACGCCAGGGACCAGACCAGGAGCTACTTCGTATGGCGGCACCGAACAACCGCTTCCTCGGCAAGTTCCGGGGCCGGGTGGTCGACAACAGGGATCCGCTGCGGATCGGCAGGGTCACGGCGCAGGTGCCGGACGTGCTCGGGGACGAGGCGTCCACCTGGGCCATGCCCTGCCTGCCGTTCACCGGGCGTCAGTCGGGTCAGTACGTGGTCCCGGAGATCGGGTCGGGTGTGTGGGTGGAGTTCGAGCAGGGGGATCCCAGTTTCCCTGTCTGGACCGGGAGTTGGTACGGGGACGTCTCGGAGTTGCCGCCGCTGGCCAGTGCCGAACTGCCCGGCTCGCAGCCCGTGGTGATCCAGACCCCCGGGCGCCACAAGCTGGTGATGTCGGACGTGCCCGGCGGCACGGGGATTCTGCTGGAGGCCAGGGGCGGCGCGTTCATCCGGATCGACGAGAAGGGCGTGACAGTCGGCAACGGGAGTGGCGCGACGATCGAGTTGATCGGTGACGAAGTGCGCATCAACGGTGGGCGGTTGACCGTGCCCAAGAAGCGATGACCACAGCAGCTATGAGCACAGCAGCGACGAGCACAGCAGCGATGTGCACAGCGACGGGGAGAGACATGTTGTCCGGGAATCTCATCAGCACCGGTTTCGCCATCAGTTGTCCACACGGCGGCCGGGTCACACCCGCCTCCGGCACCGCGTCCGGTGTACGGATCGACGGCCTGCCCGTGCCCGCGGCGACCGACACGTTCACCGTCACCGGCTGCCGGCACACCGTCGACCGCGTCCCGTACCCGTGCGTCACGGTCCGCTGGACGCCGGACCACGGCGACGACTGCGTACGGATCGACGGTTCGCCGGTGCTGCTGGACAGCACGTCCGCGCTCTGCTTCAGCGCCGCGCTCGTGCCACAGGGGCCGCCGGTCGTGACCCCGCTGTCCCGTCGGGGGGTGTGCGCGCGATGAGGAACGCCACCGTACGGAGCGACATCGCCCTTCCCTTCCGGATCGACCGCCGGGGTCGTACCGCGCACGCCGCCTACGACGACCATGTACGCGACCTCATCGAGCAGTTGCTCTTCACCAGTCCGGGAGAGCGCGTGATGCGCCCCGACTTCGGGTGCGGACTGCTCGATCTGGTCTTCACGCCCAACAGCCCCGAACTCGCCTCCGCGGTGGAGCTGTCCGTACAGGCATCGCTCCAGCGCTGGCTGGGGGAACTGATCGAGGTGGAGGCCCTGGACGTGATCAGCGAGGAGAACGTGGTGCGGGTGCGTCTGCGGTACGTGGTGCGCTCCACCGCGAGCCTGCGCGACGAGGTGTTCGAGGGGAGTGGTCCGGCATGAGCGGGCCCGGAGGCCAGGTGGAGTGCCGGGCGGACGGACGGCGCGCGAGGGTACGGGCCGCGCGGCTCGGCGGTGTGGACGCGGTCGAGGTCGGTGACGACGGGCTGACGCTCACCGTCACCTTTCTCGGGAAGGCTCCGCACGGGCTGTGCCCGGAGAACGTACGGATCGACGGCGGCCGGCGGATCACCGGCATCGAGGCCGTGGAGGTCTCCGTCGAGCGCGAGGAGGACCCGGAGCTCGACGACCGGCTGTTCGTCACACTCGACCGGACCGGGGACACCTCCCGCTACCGCTTCTCCCTCGTCGACACGGACCCGTACGGCAGGCCGGGCACCGAGCCGTTCCCCGGCTTCGACCAGCGGTATTTCTCCGCCGGATTCGACTTCCGGGCGGACTGCCCGACGCCCTTCGACTGCGTGGACGAGGCGGCGGACCGTCATCCCGGGGTGCCCGGCACCGACGCGCCGCCCGCCACCGCCGCGGCCCCCGTGATCGACTACGTGGCCCGCGACCACGACTCGATCCGCAGGGTGATCCTGGACCGGCTGGCGCTGACCACGCCCGGCTGGGTCGAGCGCAACGCCGCCGATCTCGGCACGACACTGGTCGAACTCCTCGCCCACACCGCTGATGTGATCGGTTACCAGCAGGACGCGGTGGCGACGGAGGCGTATCTCGACACGGCGCGGCGCCGGGTCTCGGTGCGCCGGCACGTGCGGCTCATCGACTATCCGATGCACGACGGGGTCAACGCACGCGCGTTCGTGACCGTCGAGACCGTGCGTCAACTGACCCTCGTTCCCGGTACGTTCCGCTTCGCCGCCGTCGACGTACGGCGCCTGGGCCCGCGCGACCGGCCCGAGACCGGCACCGTCCTGGACGACCGGGAGCTGGCCGTGCTGGAAGAGCGCGGGTCGGTGGAGATCTTCGAGCCGGTCGTCCCCGAGGACTCGCCGCCGAGCACCAGGCCCCTGGTGCTGCGGCCGGAACACAACACCATCCGCTTCTGGACCTGGGGCGGCGAGGTGTGTTCGCTGCCCCGTGGCACCGTCTCCGCCACACTGCGCGACGCGTGGACGGACGAGGAGTGCTCGGCCCGTGCGCTGGATCTGTCGCCCGGCGATCTGCTGCTGATCGAGGAGGTACGGGGAGCACGTACCGGTACGCCCGGTGACGCCGACCCGGCGCACCGGCAGGCCGTACGCCTCCTGTCCGTCACCCCCGCCGTGGACCGGCTGGCGGATCAGCCCGTGCTGGAGGTGGTCTGGGCGGCGCAGGACGCGCTCGCCTTCCCCATCCGTCTCTCCACGCGCGGCGGACCACGCTGCGAGCCGGTCGAGGACGTGAGCGTGGCACGCGGCAATGTCGTGCTCGTCGACCACGGCCGGTCGCTGGACTTCGGTCACCACGACGGTGGTGGAACGTGTGAGACGGTCGTCGTACCGCCCTCGCCGGCCGTCCTCGGGTCCTGCGCGCCCGCCGGTTTCGGCTGCGGGGACCAGGACCAGGGAAACGCACCGGCAGCCCTTGTGAACTTCCTTCTCGACCGGACGCGTTGCGGGCGTGCGCTCACCCCGCACCAGGTACGGGAGCTGTTCACCGTCGTCGGGGACGCGGCCACCGAACGCGTCGGCATCGGGCTGGAGCAGGCGGGCCGCAAACGGGAGAAGGTCGTCCCCGGCACCGCGTACGCGCAGGCCGAGGCGCTGGCGGCGCTGCTGGCCCAGACCACCTATCCGGGTATCGCGCCGCGCTTCCGGCCGGTGCTGCACCGCTCCCCCGTGGTGCAGTCCGTGCCGTTCCCCGAGCCCCGCCACGTCTCGGCGGGACAGGCCGACCGACTGGCGGCGATCCCCGGCCGAGTACGGCAGCGGCTCGTGGAGCTGTGGCGCGGCGCCCGCGACCACGACGGGCTGTCGGAGCCGGAAGTCCGGGAACTGACCGTGCTGTTCGGGCTACGGGTGCTGGAGCGCCACGAGCTGCGCCGCCATCCGGTGCGCGCGCTGCGGGAGTTGCTGCACCGCAGCGAGCGGCTGCTGGCCGCGAAGCTGCGCCGGATCGAGGTACTGAGCGCGCGGGCCCGCGCGGGCGCGGTGCTCGACGGCGCCATCGTCTGGGAGATCCAGCACAGTTGGGGACCGGAGTACGCGGCCGGGCTGCACAGGGCCGATCCGGTGCTGCACGGTCCCGCCGCCGCCCTCGTACAGGATCCGCGGGCCGCTCTGCCCGCCGTACGGGTGAAGGACGGCGACGCGTTCTGGGCTCCCCGCCGGGACCTGCTCGGCAGTGGGCCACGTGACCGGCACTTCGTGGGCGAACTGGAGGACGACGGGCGGATCGCGCTGCGCTTCGGCGACGGGCGGTACGGGGCGCGGCCACGTCCGGGTGCCCGGCTGGAGCCGCGCTACCGGCTCGGCGGCGGTACGGCGGGGAATGTCGGGGCCGAGGCCATCAGCCATCTCGTGCTGTGCCGTGATCCGGACGCGTCGGTGAGTTCCCACGGTGGCGAGGACCTGACGTCGGTGCGCGGGGTACGCAACCCGCTGCCCGCCGTCGGTGGCACTGATCCCGAACCCATTGACCAGGTACGCCAGTTGGCCCCGCTCGATTTGAAGCGCTCGCGGCTGCGCGCGGTCACCGCCGAGGATTACGCGGCGCTGGCGACGTCTCTGCCCGGGGTGCAGCGGGCGGCGGCGGAGATCCGCTGGACCGGGAGCGTGCGGGAGGCGCATGTCGCCGTCGACGCCCTGGGGTCCGGTGAGCCCTCCGCCGAACTGCTCGACTCCGTGTCGTACGCGCTGGAGAGCTACCGCCGGATCGGCCACGACCTGGTGGTGGGGCCCGCCCGTACCGTACCGCTGGACGTCGGCCTCACCGTGTGTGCCGCGCCCGGCCATCAGCACGGACAGATCCTGGCCGAGCTGTACCGGCTGCTGGGCAGCCGATGGCTGCCGGGCGGCGGACTCGGCTTCTTCCACCCCGACGCGCTGACCTTCGGCGAACCGGTCCGGCTGAGCAGGCTGGTGGCCGTGGCGGCGGGCGTACAGGGCGTGGAGAGCGTTCAAGTGACCCGGCTACGCAGGCTGTTCCACGGAGATCCCGTCGATGACACCGCACTGGAGGACGGCGTGCTGCGGCTCGGACCGCTGGAGATCGCGCGTTGCGACAACGACCCGGACCGGCCCGAGAACGGCCGGCTGTCGATCGAGCTGGGCGGAGGTGCCCGATGAACGGCATCCCCGGAAACGGCGACGGAACCGGCGATGGGTGCGGCTGCGGCTGCGGCTGCGCGGGACACGACGAGCGGTACGCGCCCGAACCGCTGTACAACCCGCCGGGCCGCGCGGCGCTGAACTACCGTGTCGGAACGTACGGTTCGTTCCTCGCGGCCATGCTCGACCGGCTGGCCTCCCCGGCCTACCCGGCGCTGCGCGGGCTGACCGTCCGCACGCCCGACGACCCGGCGATCGGTCTGCTGGACGCCTCGGCGGTCGTCGGTGACCTGCTGACGTTCCACAGCGAGCGCGTGGCCGACGAAGGGTATCTGCGCACGGCGAACGAACACCGCTCACTGGCGCTGCTCGGACGGCTGGTCGGGCACCGGCCCCGCCCTGGCATCGCCGCCGACACCCACCTCGCGTACACACTGGACCGCGATCCGCGCGCCGAGGACCTGCCGGTGCTTATTCCCCGTGGGGCGCGCGCCAACAGTGTGCCGGCCGCCGACGGGGAGGAGTCGCAGGCGTTCGAGACCAGTACGGACCTCACCGCGCGCGCCGCCTGGAACGAGCTGGCGGTACGGCGCCGCCGGCCGGCCCTGCTCACCCCCGACGATCTGCGCGAGCGGTCCGAGATCCAGGTCTCGGGGGCCGACACCACGCTCCGGACCGGCGACAGACTCCTGTTCGTCTTCGGTACGACGGCGGGAGCGACGGGCTCTTCCGAGGGGCAGGGGCAGCGGCTGTTGCTGCCGGTCGCCCGCGTCCGGATCGACCGCGAGGAGGACGTGACGGCGATCGGGCTGCCGCAGTCCCCGCCGCCGTCGCTCACCGAACTGGTCGCGGAGCTGCGCGAGTGGATCACCGAGGACGACCGGGAGACGGAGGAGGGCGACCCGACCCCGGAGAACCCCAACCCACGCCCGGTCAGCATGCTCATCTCGGTCTTCGACGACCAGGTGCTGGCGCCGCTGCGCACGGACCTGCCCGGGATCACCACTCCGGCGCAGCTCGTACGGCGTCTCGCGGACCCGCACGAGCGCATGGCCGAGGCGGCGGCCCTGGCCGCGCCCTACGAAGACGTGGCGGCCTGGTTCGAACAGTTGGCCGCGGTAGTGGGTGAACTGGCCGCGCGGGCGGCCGATCTGGAGACCTCCCGGACCGAACAGCCCGAACGGCCCGACCAATCCGGCCAACCCGAACCGACGGGCCGGCCCGTACCGCGTCACCAGCCCCTCCGGCCCGGGGCCCCCGGTGCCACGACCGGGGCCGCCCTGCGGGCGCTCGGCGCCGTACTCCCCGCGCTGCGCACCCGCGCCGCGAAGCCGCCGTCCGCGAGCCGCACCACGGCGCCCGGCCCCGGGCACCTCCTCGCGCCCGGCTCCGACCTCGGCGCACGGCTGCTGGCCGCGCTCGATCCACGGGTGGCGGACGGCCTGTACACGGCGTGGCGGAGCGCCTCCCCGGCGGCCCCCGCCCCGGGCGCGGCCGTACCCCTGCTGCGTGAACTGCTGGCGATGCGGGTGACGGCCGCCCCCTTCGGGGCGACGGCGCCGCTCCAGCCTGTACAGGACGAGCGCGGCCGGGTCATCCGGCAGACGGACTGGCCGCTCACCGGGTCGGCGCTGACCACCGTGCGGATCGTGTTCGACACGGCGGGCAAGGTGCCGGTGCGGGCCGAGTTCCAGCACACGGAGCACGGTTCCTCCGTGCAGACGTCGGAGAACCTGCCCGCCGAGAAGACCTTCGGCCTCGGCCCCGGTCAGGTGTCCCTGAGCAGCCGGCCCGGGCGGGGCACCGGTGACAGCGCGGACGGCGGCGACCGTGCCGAGCCGGAACAACCGGGTGTGGCCGTCGAGTTGCTGCCCGCCCTCCCCGAGCGGACCCTCTTCGTCTCCCTCCCCGGGGACGACGGACGCGTCCGGGTCACCGTCCGGAACGGCGAGCCGGTGGAGTGGGTACTGGCCCCCGGTGAGCGGCGGCAAGTCGCACACGACGGATATGAGTTGACCGTCCGCTACGCGTCCGGCAGTGAGCCCGCGAACGTCGAGGTCGGCATCGCGACCGTCCCCGAGCAGCACCGTCGCCACATCCTGCCGCTCGATTCCGCGCAGGACGGCATCGCGGTCGGGAGCTGGGTCGCGATCGAGCGTCCCCGCAAGGGCGCCCCGGGCCCCGACGGGATCCCCGGCGACCCGGCGCTCGCGTTCGTGACGACCAGGGTCACCGCCGTACGCACCGCCGTGTACACCGACTACGGCATCACCGGCCGGGGCACCGAGCTGACCCTCGCGGAGCCGTGGCTCGACGCGCACGACGTGCTGCTCTCCACCATCCGCGACACCGTCGTGCACGCGGGCGGCGAGCCGCTGCGCCCGGCCGATGAGCCGCTGGGCGCGGACGTGGGCGGCAACGAGCTGGAACTCGCCGTCCTCTACGACGGGTTGACCGCCGGCCGCCATCTCGTCGTGTCCGGGGAGCGCACCGACATCCCCGGTACGGCCGGGGTGCGGGGCACCGAACTGGCGGTGATCGCGGCGGTGGAGCAGCGCCTCGACCCGCTGCTGCCCGGCGACCATGTCCACACGACGCTGACGCTCACGGCCGGCCTGTCACACCGCTACCGGCGTGACACGGTGCGCGTGCGGGGCAACGTGGTCCCGGCGACGCGCGGCGAGAGCCGCGACGAGCCCCTCGGCAACGGCGACGCGGGCCGGATCCACCAGACGTTCACACTCTGGCAGTCACCGCTGACCTGGCTGCCCGCCGACAACCCGCTGGGCGCCGTCCCGACCTTGGAGGTGCGCGTCGACGGGCTGCTCTGGCACGAGGTGGACAGCCTGGCCGGACACGGGCCGCGGGACCGGGTGTACGTGTCGGGGACGGACGCGGACGGGCGCCCTGCGGTGACCTTCGGCGACGGGGTGTTCGGCGCGCGGCTGCCCACCGGGCACGAGAACGTACGGGCCCGCTACCGCTTCGGCACCGGTCGCGCCGCCAATGTCCCCGCGCACCGCGTCACCCAGGCGATCACCCGGCCGCTGGGGATCACCGGCGTGACCAATCCGCTGGCCGCGACGGGTGGCGCGGACGGTGACGGCCCCGGCCTGACCCGGCGCACGATCCCGCTCGCGGTCTCCGCGCTCGACCGTCTCGTCTCCCTCAAGGACTACGAGGACTTCGCCCGCTCACGGGCGGGCATCGGCCGGGCGGTGGCCCGCGAGATCTTCGACGGCCGGCGCCGGGTGCTGCACCTGACGGTCGCGGGGACCGACGACATCGCGATCGCCGACGACTCCGAGGTGCTGCGCGCGCTGCGTCGCTCGCTCGTACGGTACGGCGACGCGCGCCTTCCGGTCCGGGTCGACGTGCGCGAACTGGTGCTGGTGCTGCTCGCGGCACGGGTGAAGGTGGCACCCGACCACACCTGGACCGTGGTCGAGCCCCGGCTGCGGCAGGCGCTGCTGTACGGGTTCGGCAGCGGGCGGCGGGAGTTGGGCCGTCCCGTCCAGCTCTCCGGCATCCTGGCGACCGCGCACCGGGTGCCCGGCGTGGACCATGTCGACGTCGATGTCCTCACCGGCGTACCGGCATCGGTCACCGTCGACGGACTGGCCGGTCTCGCGGGCGAGTTGACCCGCCCGCGCGCCTCGGTCCCGGCCCGGCTCGCCACGTACGACGTGGACACCCACCGGGTCACCGCGACGGACGGCGAGACACTCACCCTGATCGCCGCGCGGTACGGCCTGGCACTGGCCGAACTGCTGCGCCTGAACCCGGACATCACCGACACCCGGCGGCTGGCGAAGGGGCGGGTGGTGGTGGTCTTCCGGGGCATCAGGCCGGCGCAGCTCGCCGTACTCACGCCGGAGGTCACGGACACACTGATTCTGACGGAGGTCACCGCATGAGCAGGGAACCGGACGGGCTCGCGGAGCTGCTTCCGCAGTGGCACCGGCTGCGCGACGCCGAGGACGGTGAGCCGCTGCGCGCCCTGCTCGCGGTGATCGCCGAACAGGTGGACCGGGTACGGGACGGGGTGGAGCAGGGGTACGAGGACTGGTTCGTGGAGACGGCGGCGCCGTGGGTGCTGCCGTACCTCGGCGACCTGGTCGGTTACACCGCCCTGCCGGGGTTCGAGCGCGTCCAGGCGCGGGGACTGGGCGCCGAAGGCGCCGAAGGCGCGGGCGGGGCGGAGGCGGCGGACTCCCGCGGGCGCCTCGCGGAGGCCCTGGCGCCGCGCCGCGATGTCGCCGCGACGGTCGCCAACAGGCGGCGCAAGGGCACCCTCGCCCTGCTGGAGGAGCTGGCCGAGGGGGTGGCCGGCTGGCCGTCGCGGTCCGTGGAGCTCTCCCGGCTCGTCTCGCACCACCAGCCCGTCAAGCTGTACGGAGCCGCGACCGACGCCACCCGGGCCCGGCGCCTGGAGCGCGGCCGGCTCGCGGACGTACGGGACGGCGCCGCGCTGGATCTGGCGGGCGGCCCGTTCGGCGCGGTGGCGCGGACGGCGGAGGTACGGCGAGCGGGCTCGGCGCGCCGCGCGGGCGGCAACTCCCCTTCCGGGGTAGGGCTGTTCGTGTGGCGGCTGAAGCCGCACCAGGTGACCGGGGCGCCCGCGTACTGTGTCGACCGGGCCCGCAACCTCTACACGTTCTCGATCCTCGGCAACGACACCCCGCTGGTGACCAAGCCGGTGCCCGAGCCGTCGCCCACCCATGTCGCGACGATCGACCACGTCCCCGCGTACATCCGCCGCAGGCAGCTCGCGGACCGGCTCGCGGACTACTACGGCCCCGGAAAGAGCTTCACGATCCGGCGCGACGGCGGACAGGAGCCGGTGCCGCTGTCGGACCTCGTCGTCGCGGACCTGACCGACTGGCGCTACCGCCCCGCGCGCGGGCAGGTGGCCGTCGACCCGGTGCTCGGCCGGCTCGCGTTCGGGGTGCGTTCGGCGCCACGTCAGGGCGTCTGGGTCAGCTATCACACCGCGTTCTCCGACGACACGGGCGGCGGTGAGTACCCGCGCGAGCGCGAGACACCGGTCACGGCGACGGTCTACCAGGTCGGGCCCGGCCGTCCGTACCAGCGGATCATGGACGCGTACGGCGCGTGGCGCGACGACCGGCGGGGCGGGCGCCGCGGCCCCGACGGCATCATCGAGATCACGCACAGCGGCGCGTACCAGGAGCAGTTGGACTTCGAGCTGGATCCGGGCGACCGACTGGAGGTACGGGCTGCGGAGGGCGCGCGGCCGGTGATCCGGCTGCTGGACTGGTACAGCAACCGGCCCGACGCGCTCAACATCCGTGCCAGGGAGGGCGGTAAGGACGGGAACGGTCACGGAGGCGGGAGCGGGGGCGGCCCGGACGGCGACACCCCGCCCACGAGTGCCGACGCGGCCACAGGCACGGGCACGGGGCGGCCGGCGGCGCCGCGGATCGTGCTGGACGGCCTGCTGATCACCGGACGAGGTCTCCATGTCTCCGGGCCCGTCGGCACACTCGTCCTGCGGCACTGCACGCTCGTACCCGGCTGGTCGCTGGAGCCGCACTGCGCGCCGCACTCCCCCGAGGAACCGAGCCTGGTCCTGGACCGCACCACCGCGTGCGTGGCGATCGAGCGGTGTGTCCTGGGCACCATCGAGGTGATCGGTGACGAGGTACGGCACGACCCGCTGCCGATCCACATCCGCGACAGCGTCCTCGACGCCACCGGTCACGACCGGGCCGCCCTGTCCGCGCCGGACTGCCGCCACGCCCACGCCGTACTGCACGCGCACCGCACCACGGTGATCGGCGAGATCCACACGCACGCGGTGGAGACCGCCGAGAACAGCATCTTCACGGGGGTGGTCCGGGTGGCCCGGCGGGGCGTCGGCTGCATGCGGTTCTCGTACGTGCCGCCCGGCTCGCGCACCCCGCGGCGCCACCGCTGCCAGCCGGATCTGGTGGGCCGGGAGAACGCACCGCTCGTACGGCCGCTGTTCACGAGCGAACGGTACGGGACACCCGCGTACGGGCAGCTCGCGGACGGCTGCGCCGAGGAGATCGGGCGGGGCGCGGACGACGGCTCCGAGATGGGCGCCTTCCACGACCTCTACCAGCCGCAGCGCCTGGACAGCCTGCGGGCCCGGCTCGCCGAGTACACCCCGGCGGGCACGGACGCCGGGATCATCCGAGTCACCTGACCGCGCTCCCGGCCGCCGCCGCACCGGCCCGCCCACCGCCCCATGTCGTACCGAAACGTCGTACTGAAACGTCGTACCGAACTTCCGAAGGGGACCCCTTCCCATGCACGCAGACATCTCCCGCGACACCTTCCGGCCAGAGCGGCACTACTCGGCCGTGATCGCGCAGCAGGGCCGAGTCCAGCTCGACGCGGACGCCAACGAGCAGGCCGCGATCCAGCTCGCCCAGGCCCGTACCGTCGCCGCCGATCTGATCGGTCAGCACGGCGGTCCGCGCGACGCCACCGGCTTCGCGGTGGGCTTCGTGCCGGGCAGCCGGGAGCTGGACGATCTGACGATCGGCGGCGGCCGTTACTACGTGGACGGCATCCTGCTGGACGCGACCCGTCCGGAACACGGCGTCCCGGTCGTGGACGACGAGCCCGGGAAGCCGGACGCCGAGGACGGCGACGGAGACCCGGCGCCCACCGCGCCGGAGCCGCCGGCCGGCTGGACGTACTGGGACCAGCCGGACGCGTACCGCGACCCGGAGCGCCCCGGCGACCGGCTGCCCGCCCAGTTCCCCTATCTGGCCTACCTGAAGGTGTGGGAGCGCTCGGTCACGGCGGCCGAGGACCCGGTACTGCGCGAGGTGGCGCTCGGCTCCGCGATGCCGGACACGGCGGCCCGGCTCAAGGTCGTCTGGCAGGTGCTGCCGCTGCCCGGCGCCGCGCTGGAGCTGGACACGGCCGACGGATCGCCCCGGAACCAGGACCAGGTACGGGAGGCGTTCGCCCGCTGGGTGGCGGCGCAGGCGCCGACGGCCCGGATGGCGGCGCGCAGCCGGCGGCCGGACCACGCGGACGAGGAACCGTGCCTGGTGAGGCCGGACGCCCGGTACCGGGGGCCGGAGAACCAGATGTACCGCGTGCAGATCCACGAGGGCGGCACGGCGAAGGAGGCGACATACACGTGGTCGCGGGAGAACGGCTCCGTGACCTTCGCCGTCGACGAACTCGATGGTACGTGGGTCGAGTTGGCCTCCCTCGGCAGCGACGACAAGCTCGACCTGAACGTCGGTGACCTGGTCGAGTTCACCGACACCGGCGCCCTGGGCCGGGGCGAGCCGCTGCCGCTGCTGCGGGTGGAGGAGGTCGACCTGCCGGGCCGGCGCGTACGGCTCTCCGGTGAGCCGGAGCGCCATGTCGGACGGCGCCCCGAACTCCACCCGTTCCTGCGGCGCTGGGACCACCGGCCGGGCGCACGCCGCACCGGGAGCGGCGGTACGGGCGGGGCCGGCCGGACCGAGCAGGGCGCCGGGAGGACGCGCGGCGGCGCGCTGCGGATCGAGGAGGGCGGCTGGCTGCCGCTGGAGGACGGCGTCCACGTGTACTTCGAACCGGGGAAGACCTACCGTTCCGGTGACTTCTGGACCGTGCCCGCGCGTACGGCCACGGGCGACGTCGAATGGCCGACGGACGCGGCCCGCCGGCCGCTGCTGCGCTCCCCGCACGGGATCGCGACGCACTACGCGCCGCTGGCCTGGGTGCTCAGCGAGAGCGCGGTGACCGATCTGCGGCTGGCCTTCGGCCCGCTGGCTGCGCCGGTCCCGGCGGCGAGCGAGGCGGAACTGGCCGTGGAGCGCGCGGCGGAGGAGGAGACCGTGGCCGCGGAACGGGCCGCGGCGAAGGCGGCGGCGCAGCCCCCGGCCCCCGCTCAGCCCCCGGCCCCGGCGGAGGCCCCGGCCCCGGACGGCACGGACCGGTCCGGGAGCTGATCCCGCGCGGACAGCCACCGGCGAAGAGAACGGACCGCGCACAGCACACCCCGCAGCGCCCTCGCACCCCCTTCTCCTCAACACCAGCGACACCAGCACCAATAGAAGCAACACCAGTAACAGCGACACACCCGGACATCCGCGAAGGAGCACCACGATGGCCACGCCTCTGACCGCCGCAAAACTGCTCAAAGCACTCCGCGACGAGGGGCTGAACGTCGTCGAACACCGGAGCTGGCGCACCCACAACCGCAACCAGAAAGGTGCCTGGGGGCCGATGCACGGAGTGATGATCCATCACACCGTCACCTCCGGATCCCAGAGCTCCGTCGAACTCTGCTACAACGGCCACTCCACGCTCCCGGGGCCGCTCTGCCACGGGGTGATCACCAAGGACGGCTCGGTCCATCTCGTCGGCAACGGCCGCGCCAACCACGCCGGTCTCGGTGACGACGACGTGCTCCGTGCGGTGATCAACGAGACGTCGCTGCCCGCCGACAACGAGGCCAACACCGACGGCAACCGCTATTTCTACGGCTTCGAGTGCGTCAACCTGGGCAACGGCAAGGACCCGTGGCCGGCCGTGCAGCTCGAAGCGATCGAGAAGGCATCGGCGGCGATCTGCCGGGCGCACGGCTGGGGTCAGCGCTCGGTGATCGGCCACAAGGAGTGGCAGCCCGGGAAGATCGATCCGCGCGGTTTCACGATGGACTCGATGCGCACCAGGATCGGGAACCGGCTCGGTGGCAAGCCCGAGGGCCCGTCGACGCCTCCGGCCAAGCCTCCGACCAAGCCCCCGGCGACGTACGAGCCGTTCCCCGGAGCGGCGTTCTTCGCGGCCGGGCGGCGCAGCGCGGTCGTCACTGCGATGGGCAAGCGGCTGGTGGCGGAGGGGTGCGGAAAGTACCAGGTCGGGCCGGGCCCCGACTGGTCCGAGGCCGACCGTGCCTCGTACGCGGCGTGGCAGCGCAAGCTGGGGTACGAGGGCGGCGACGCCGACGGCGTCCCTGGCCGGACGAGCTGGGACCGGCTCAAGGTCCCCCAGGTCTGACCGGCCCGCCGCCGACGCCCCCGCTCGCGCTGCGCCGGCCTCGGCCTCGGTCTCAGCTTCCGCCCTGCGCCCGCAGCCGCCGCCAGACGGCCTTCGCCGCGTTGTGCCCGGACATGCCGTGCACCCCGGGCCCCGGCGGCGTCGCGGAGGAGCAGAGGAAGACCGCGGGGTGCGCGGTGGTGTACGGGAAGAGGGAGATCTTGGGGCGCAGCATGAGCTGGAGCCCCGAGGCGGCGCCGCACGCGATGTCCCCGCCCACGTAGTTGGCGTTACGGGCGGCCAGCTCGGGCGGGCCGGCGGTGGCGCGGGCCAGGACGCGGTCGCGGAAGCCGGGCGCGAAGCGTTCGATCTGGCGCTCGACGGCATCCGTGAGGTCGCCGTCCCAGCTGTTCGGGACATGGCCGTACGCCCAGAAGACGTGCTTGCCCCCGGGCGCGCGCGAGGGGTCGACCAGGCTGGGCTGGGCGGTGATCAGGAAGGGCGCGTCAGGTGCCTGTCCGCCGGACGCCTGGCGCAGGGCGAGCCCGATCTCCCCGCTGGTGGGGCCGATCTGGACGGTGCCGGCGCGGCGGGGCTCCTCGGCGGTCCACGGGACGGGTCCGTCCAGGGCGTAGTCGATCTTGAAGGTGCTCGCGCCGTACCGGTAGTTGTCGTAGACCCTGCCGAGGCCGGCGATCCTGGCGAGCGCGGTCGGGGAGGTGTCGAAGACGTACGCGCGGGCGGGCGGCAGGTCGTCCAGCCGCTTGACCTCGTACCCGGTGTGGATCGTGCCCCCCAGATCGCCGAGGTACCCGGCGAGCGCGTCGGAGATCGACTGGGAGCCGCCGCGCGGCACGGGCCAGCCGCCCGCGTGCGCGGCGAGGGCGAAGATCAGGCCGACGGCGCCGGTCGCGAGGCCGTCGAGCGGGGCGATCACATGGGCGACGAGCCCGGCGAACAGGGCCTTCGCCCGCTCGTCGCGGAAGCGGCGTGTCAGCCACGTCGACGGGGGCAGTCCGGTGAGGCCGAAGCGGGCCAGCGTCACGGGGTCGCGGGGCAGCGCGGTCAGCGGCAGGGACATGAAGTCCCGTGCCAGGGAGTCCCATTTGCCGAGGTAGGGCGCGACGAGCCGACGGTACGCGCCCGCGTCGCGCGGGCCGAACGAGGCGGCCGTCTCGGAGACGGAGCGGGACAGCACGGCGGCCGTACCGTCGTCGAAGGGGTGCGCCATGGGCAGGTCGGGGTGGAGCCAGTCGAGGCCGTACCGGTCGAGCGGCATGGTCTTGAAGACGGGGGAGCCGATCCCCAGGGGGTGTACGGCGGAACAGGGGTCGTGGCGGAATCCGGGGAGGGTCAGCTCTTCCGTCCTGGCCCCGCCGCCCACCGTGTCCTTGGCCTCGAACACGGCCACGGAGAACCCCCGTCTGGCCAGCTCGACGGCGGCGGTCAGCCCGTTGGGTCCCGCCCCCACGACGACGGCATCGAGCATCGACGTCACCTCGGACTCCTTCATCAGCCGGTGACAAGGAACCCCAGGATATTCCCGGGCACCGACAGCCCGAAGGCGGGTACGGTCCGCGCACGGTGAAGGACACGACGAACGAACCGACGAACCGACGGACCGAAGGAGACCCACGCTTACCGTGAGTGCTGGATCAACTACCCTTCGCCTCGATGCCAGGTGGGACACAGGAGCCTGCCGGGGCATCGGACATGAAGGGACTCGCCGAGCGAACGCGGCCTGGGTGCCCAACGACCACTACCGTATCGAGGGGCCATGAACCGGCCCCCACGCCCGGCGGCTTCCTCTTCGTACGGAGGACCGCCGACGGCGCGTGGGAGACCGGCGCGTACGAACGCGGGACCAGCGAGACCATCGCCCGTCGTACGAGCGATACGGCGGCCTGCCGCGCACCTGCTGCGCCCGCTCACCTGACCCGCCCGCGGAACGCCCAGGACCCAAGGCGCCCGGACGCACGGTGCTCAGGACCCGGCCAGCAGCCGCTCGCGTATCCGCTCCGCCGTCGCCCGGTCCCTGGCGGCCGTGAACGGGAGCGCGTTGCCGCCCGCGACGCGGTACGGCTCGCCGGTCAGCGTCGCGTGCGCGCCGCCCGCCTCCGCCACCAGCAGCAGGCCCGCCGCGTGGTCCCACGCCAGCTCCCAGCTGAAGGCCACCGCGTCGAGGGCGCCCCGCGCCACGGCCAGGTACTCCAGCCCCGCCGCGCCGCACGGGCGGGCGTCGATCCCCTCCACGCGCAGCCCCAGCAGGGCGTGCTTCTGCTCGGGCGTGGTGTAGTCCGGGTGGGACGTCGCGACCCGCAGGGGCACGGCGGCGTCGGGCGGCCCCGGGCGCAGGGGCACGCCGTCGAGGAACGCGCCCCGGCCGCGTACCGCGATCGCCATCTCGTCCAGCGCCGGCGCGTACGTCCACGACGCGATCAGCTCGCCGCCCTGGGCGAGGGCGACGAGGGTGCAGAAGCCGTCCTCGCCGCGGATGAACTGGCGGGTGCCGTCGACCGGGTCCACGATCCATACGGGCGCCTCGCCACGCAGCGCCTCGTACCGCGCCGGGTCCGCGTGGACGGCCTCCTCGCCGACCACGGCGGAGCCGGGGAGCAGCGCGGTGAGCGCGGCGGTGAGGTACTCCTCCGCGCGGCGGTCCGCGACGGTCACGAGGTCGTGCGGGGCGCTCTTCTCGGTGATCTCGTGCGCCGCGAGCCGCCGGTGGCGGGGCATGATCTCGGCCGCCGCCGCCTTGCGTACCGCCTCCTCCACGGCGGAGATCTGGACGGCCTGAGCCGTCCCGCGCAGGGGAACCGTTCCGTACACCGAGTCGTCGACCATGTGTCCAGCCAATCATGGACCACTGACATCCGGCAGTCGGGAAGGTGACGGGGAGGGGCCGGGAGGCGGTCGGCCGGTCAGCGTCCCACCGCGTATCCCTGCATGCCGCGCGGGTTGGCGGCGGCGGAGAGGATGCCGGTCTCCGGGTCCCTGGCGACGGCGCAGAGCCGCCCCTCCGACCAGGCGTCCCCGACGGTGACGTCGTGACCGCGGCGACGCAGTTCCGCGACGACGGCGGGGTCCATGCGCTCCTCCACGGTGACGCTGCCGGGGCGCATCCCGCGCGGGTGGAAGGAGCCGGGGAAGCTGTCGTTGTGCCAGTTGGGGGCGTCGATGGCGCCCTGGAGGTCGAGCCCGCCGCGGACGGGGGCGCGCAGGGCGAGCGCGAGGAAGAAGTGGAGCTGCCACTGGTCCTGCTGGTCGCCGCCCGGGGTCCCGAAGGCGACCACGGGGATGCCGTCGCGCAGGGCGAGGGACGGGGTGAGGGTGGTGCGGGGGCGGCGGCCGGGGGCCAGGGAGTTCGGCAGGCCGGGGTCGAGCCAGGCCATCTGGAGACGGGTGCCGAGCGGGAAGCCCAGTTCGGGGACGACCGGGTTGGACTGGAGCCAGCCGCCGCTGGGGGTGGCGGCGACCATGTTGCCCCAGCGGTCGACGATGTCGAGGTGGCAGGTGTCGCCCCGGGTGGCGCCGTCCGTGGCGACGGTGGGTTCGCCGGCGCCCGCCGCCGGGGCGCCCAGCGGCCCGAAGCCGGGCTCGCCCGCGGCGACGGCGCGCGCGTGGTCGCTGAGCACGGGCTCACGCCCGTCCGGGCTGCCGGGGCGCAGCGCGTACGAGGCCCGCTCGCCGATCAGCGCGCGGCGTGCGGTGTTGTACGGCTCGGACAGCAGCGTGTCGAGCGGTACGGGGGCGGCGTCGCCGTACCAGGCCTCCCGGTCGGCCATGGCGAGCTTGCACCCCTCCACGAGGAGGTGGACGTAGTCGGCCGAGCCGTAGCGGGGCAGGTCGGCGGCGCGGGCGGGCAGCAGGGCGAGCTGCTGGAGGAAGGCGGGCCCCTGGCTCCAGCCGCCCGCCTTGCAGAGGGTCCAGCCGTTCCAGTCGTAGGTGACGGGTTCCTCGTACGTGGCCGACCAGCCGGCCAGGTCGGCGGCGGCCAGGGTGCCGGTGTGACGGGAGCCGCTGGTGTCCAGGGTGGGGCGGGCGGATTGCGCGAGCAGCGCCTCGGCTATGAAACCGGTGCGCCAGATCTCCCGGGCGGCCTCGATCTCGGCGGTACGGTCGCCGGCTCCGGCGGCTTCGGCCTCCGCGATCAGCCGGCGCCAGGTGGCGGCGAGCGCGGGGTTGCGGAACAGCTCGCCGGATACGGGCGCCTTGCCGCCGGGGAGGTAGACCTCGGCGGAGGAGGCCCACTCGGTCCCGAAGAGTTCCCGGACGCTCTCGACGGTCCGGCCGACGCGTTCGACGGGCGCGTGGCCGTCTTCCGCGTACCCGATGGCGTAACGCAGCAGCGTGGCGAGGGGTTTGGTGCCGTGGTCGCGCAGCAGCACCATCCAGGCGTCGAAGGCGCCGGGCACGGCGGCGGCGAGCGGTCCGGTGCCGGGCACGAGGTCGAGCCCGAGGGAGCGGTAGTGCTCGATGGTGGCGCCCCGGGGCGCGGGCCCCTGCCCGCAGAGCACACGGACCTCGTCGCCGGCCGGGGCGAGGATGATCGGCACCTCTCCGGCGGGGCCGTTGAGGTGCGGCTCCACGACGTGGAGGACGAAACCGGCGGCGACGGCCGCGTCGTAGGCGTTGCCGCCGTCCTCCAGGACGGCCATCGCCGACTGCGAGGCGAGCCAGTGGGTGGAGGACACCATGCCGAAGGTGCCCTGGAGAGTCGGCCGGGTCGTGAACATACCGCGTCTCACCTGCGCTTGTGTCGGAGTCCATCGGGCCGATCAGCGCTCACGACACCCCTGGGGAGTTTCCGGGGAGTTCTGGCCACGGTTCTCGTTCGCCTGATCGGTGAGCAGACTACCGACCGCCCGTCGTCCTTTCCGCCCCCTGTTTCCGGCATGAAGTGGGCTGAGCGATCGAGCCTGACGGTCGGTGACGGGTGTCCTGTGTGCCTGACCGTATGGAAGCACGGCGGCACCACCATGACGGTGGCCGCGTTCGGCATCGCGGACAGCCGGATCGCCCGAATCTGGGCGATCCGCGTCCCGGACAGACTCCCCCGGACCACCCCGCACCCCGGAGCCGCCGTCCGAGGCACCGCGGCGGCCCGGTGGGCGCCCTGCGGGGTGCGGTGCCGAGTGTCAGGTCGCGGGTTCGATCGCCACCTCCAGGTGGTCGAGGCCGCGCAACCCGTTGTTGATCATCGGTCGGCGTTCGAGTATTTCGAAGCCGGCGACCCGGTCGGCGAGCCTTTCCAGCAGCGCGCTCATTTCCAGCCTGGCGAGGTGCATCCCGACGCACACGTGCTCTCCCCGCCCGAAGGCGAGGTGGTCCGAAGGGCGGCGGGTGATGTCGAAGCGCGCCGGGTTCGGGTAGTGGCGCTCGTCGCGGTTGGCGGAGGCGTAGAGCAGCGCGACCCGTGAGCCGGCGGCCAGCGGAACGCCGCCGATCTCGTGGTCCTCGGTGAGCACCCGGCTGAACTGGGGCGCCGGGGTTTCCAGGCGCAGCGACTCGTTGATCGCGTGCGGGATCAACGAGCGGTCCGCGCGCAGCAGATCCCACTGGTCCGGGTTCTGGGCGAACAACGCGACCGCGTTGGTGATCGCGAGGATGGTCGTGTCCAGGCTGGGAGTGACGTAGTCGAGCATCATGACCGGGCACTTGTCGTGCGGGATCTCGCCACGGTCGGCGGCCTCGTAGAGCTGTGCCGCCCAGCCGTCGGGGTCGATTTTCCCCGGCACGGCGTCATTCATGGCGAATGCCATGAACTCCTCGACGACCGGCCCCGCCGCGGCTGCCCGGTCGTCGGCGGGCCCCTGGGTGTTCCAGATGGCCGCGGCCCACTCCAGCATCTTCTCCCGCCCGTGATCGGGGAGCCCGACCAGGTCCGACACCACGGTCATGGGCAGGTACTCCGCCAGTTCGGTGACGACCTCGAACCGGCCCCGGCCGACCAGCCGCTCGACCACCTGGTCGGCCTCGGCCTCGATCCGCGGTGTCACCTCGCGCATCCGGTCCGGCCGCAGCGGCCGCCCCAGCACCGAGCGCATCGCCGTGTGCTCGGGCGGATCGCTGCACAGCGTGATCCCCTCCAGTTGGGCGTTCACGTCCGGATCCACGAACACTCCCCGCGCTGACGAGAACGTCCGCCAATCCATCAGGGCGGCTCGCACCTCGTCGTAGCGGGGCAACGCGTAGAGGTCGTAGCGGGACAGGTACACCACGGGCCCGAGAGCCCGAAGCTCGGCATAGATGTCGTACGGGTCGATGCGTGCCGATTCGGTGTAGAGATCGACGTCGCTGGTGGGTATGGGGGACAACGGGCCTCCAGGAGAAGGGTGGAGCGAATACGGCGACGACCTACGTGCTGGTGCCGCTCGGAAGGAAGGCCGAAAAGGCCCGTACGGACCGGTCGCGCCCGGTCTTGGTCAACCGCCCGCGGTGACGGGCGTGGGCGTCCGGTCCGGTGACCGGCCCGCGAAGCCCAGCAGCCGGTCCGGTGCAGGGGCGTCCGGGCTCACCGGCAGGATGTGCCCGTGCGCGGGCAGCGCGGTGAACAGGATGCGCATCGACAAACTCCGTCAGCGGGTCAGGAAGGGACGACGGGAAGGGCGACGTGCTGCCGACGGTGTTGTTGACCGCGGGGACGAGGGCACCGGGCGACACCGATCCGCCGCAGCGGGGCTGTTCAGGCCCGCGGAACGGCCGGAACGCGTGGAGGGCATGCCAGTGGGCTCCTCAGGAACGTACGGTCGGGAAGGGGCCACCCGAAAGGGACCGCGTGGGAAGACTCTCCCGCGACGGGGGGATCCTTCGCGTCGGTAAGAACTACGTACGTCTGCGTACGTCGAGGTCCGACCGGAGCGATGGCCGCGACGACGGCCGCGACGATCAGCCGCCGTGGAGTTCGTAGAAACGCCAGAGGTGCCGCAGGCCGGCCGGGATCTCCGAGCCCTCGTAGGGCGGACGCTCGGTGAACCCGCGGGATGCGTAGAGGCGGTGGGCCTCGGCCATGAAACGGTTGCTGTCCAGCCGGACGGTCCGGGCACGGAAGTCGTCACGGGCGCGCTCCAGCAGCCAGTCCAGCAGCCGCGAACCCAGGTGCGCACCGCGCCGCCCGGGGCGCACGAACATCCGCTTGATCTCGACCGTGCCGTCACCCCGCGCACGCAGGGCCGCGACGCCGACGGGGACGCCCTCGGCCTCGGCGAGCGCGATCAGCCCCGACGGCCTGCGGAACGGGGCGAGCACCGCGCTGGTGTGCTGGGCGTCACCGGCCATGGCGAAACCGTAGGTGCGCTCGAACGTGGCGAGCGCCCACGTCATGTACTCCGTCATCAGGTCGAGTACGGCGGCGTCGTCCAGGGTGGTTGCTTCCCTGATCCGGGATTGAGCCAAGGTTCTCTCCTTTCACGACTGTCGGCGGAACCGTCGGCGGAACGCCGGGTCTACGTAATTCACGCCGACGCGAAGGGGCCTTCCGGCGCGGGACGGTGTCCCCATGAAACGACGCACAGCGCTGAAGGCCCTCGGATTCGGCATCGGAGGCGCGGTTGTCCTCACCAGCGGTGGTTACGGTGTCTACTATGCCGCCGCGAAGCAGGACACGGTCGGCGAGATCGCCTTCGACAAGGCCCTGTCGATCCCGCCGCCGGCAGAGTCGAAGACCAGCACTTCGGGTACCCGGGTCTTCACCCTCGGCATCCGGTCGGGCAGGACCCGGTTCAAGGCCGGGGCGACCACCCGCACCTGGGGCGTGAACGGTACGTACCTCGGTCCGACGATCCGCGCGCGCCGCGGCGAGCAGGTCGAGTTCGCCGTGCGCAACGGCCTGGATCAGGACACCTCGCTCCACTGGCACGGGATGCACCTGCCCGCGGCCATGGACGGCGGACCGCACCAGGTCGTCCCGGCCGGAGAGACCTGGCGACCGCGGTGGACGATCGACCAGCCCGCCGCGACGCTCTGGTACCACCCGCACGTACACGGCTCGACCGCCGACCACATGTACCGGGGCCTCGGCGGACTGTTCATCGTCGACGACGAGGACACCGAGGCGTCGAAGCTGCCGTCCGAATACGGCGTCGACGACCTCCCGATGATCGTTCAGGACCGTGCCTTCGACGGGGACAACCAGTTCGAGGAGCGGGTGCCGCTGGGCGGCGCGCTGGGCGTGATCGGTGAGGAGGTGCTCGTCAACGGCACGATCGGTCCGTACGTCGACGTCACGACCAGGCTCGTGCGGCTGCGGCTGCTCAACGGCTCCAACGCGCGCCTGTACAACTTCGGGTTCTCCGACGACCGGACGTTCTCGCTCGTCGCCACCGACGGCGGCCTGCTCGCCGAACCGTGGAACGCGGAGCGCCTGTACCTCTCGCCGGGGGAACGCGCCGAGATCGTGGTCGCCTTCAAGCCAGGAGAGCGGGTCGAACTGCGCTCCTACCCGTCCGAGTACGGCGGCACCCTGGGACGGATCGAAGGCTTCGACGACCGCCTCGACATCTGCCAGTTCCGGGCCGCGGCCGCCCTGTCCGACGGCGCCGAAATCCCTGCCGCGCTCGGCGTCGCACCGGACCTCGCCGGCGAAAAGGTCGCGCGGGAACGCTCCTTCGTGCTCGCGTCGGACCAGATCAACGGCCGGTCGATGGCGATGGACCGCATCGACTTCGGTGTCCGCGAGGGCACCGTCGAGGTGTGGGACGTGGTCAACGACAACGGTTTCCTGCACAACTTCCATGTCCACGATGTGCAGTTCCAGGTGCTGACGGTCGACGGCGGGAAGCCGGAACCACACCTGCGCGGCTGGAAGGACACCGTCCTGCTGGCACAGGGAAAGCACTACCGGCTGGCGATGCGCTTCCGCGGCCACACCGACCCGAACACTCCGTACATGTACCACTGCCACCTGTTGCAGCACGAGGACAACGGCATGATGGGCCAGTTCGTCGTCCTGGGCGAAGGCGAGAAGGCCGGCGTCGTGCCGCGGACACACCACCATTCTGTCCGGCCGTGAGTCAGGATCACCGCTCGTCCCGCGGCTCGGTCTCGCGCAGGCAGCCTCCTCCGCCGCGCTCACCGGCGACCTCGACGAAGCGATGTCCGCGATCGCCGAGGAGGAGGCGATCGCCGACGCGACCGGTGCGCCTCCGGTCATCTACCACCGGGCAGCTGGCCGCGATGCGCGGACGCCGTGAGGAGGCGTCCGCGCCGTTCGAAGCCGTCATGGCGACGGCCACCGCCACGGGACAGGTGGTCTCCAACGTCCACTGGGCGAGCGCCGTGCTCAACAACGGCTTGGGCGAATACCGGGCGGCACTGGCCGCCGCACGACGTGCCACCGCCGAAGGGGAACTCTTCACCGCGGGGTTCACCCTGCCCGAGCTGGTGGAGGCCGCCGTACGGTGCGGCGAGCACACCGCCGCCGCAGCCGCGCCGGCGTCGCTGACCGAACGCACCGACGCCGGTGGAACCCCCTCGGGCCTGGGGATCGCCGCCGACGCGCGAGCGCTGGTGCGGGAGCGGAGAACGACTACGCGGGGCCGGGGAAGTGCGCCGGCACCTGGCCGCCCAGGACGCCGGGCACTGCGGTCAGTGCGATTCGCGGGTCACCTCCGAGCCGCTGGAACCGATCAGGAAGTCCAGGTCGGCGCCAGTGTCGGCCTGCAGGACGTGGTCGACGTAGAGCCGTTCCCAGCCGCGCCGGGGGCTGGCGAAGCCGGCGACGGTGGCCTTGTCGGGGGTTCTGCGGGCGAGTTCCGCGGCCGGTACGTCGAGGTCGAGACGGCGGGCCTCCACATCGAGGCTGATGAAGTCCCCCGTCCGCACCAGCGCGAGGGGGCCGCCGGCCGCGGCCTCCGGTGCCACGTGCAGGACGACCGTGCCGTACGCCGTCCCGCTCATGCGGCCGTCGCACACCCGGACCATGTCGCGGACACCTTGTTCGAGCAGCTTCCTGGGCAGCGGCATGTTCGACACCTCCGGCATGCCGGGGTAACCCTTGGGGCCGCAGCCTCGCAGTACCAGGACGGAGTCGGCGTCGACGTCGAGGTCCGGGTCGTCGACGCGGGCGTGGAAGTCCTCGATGCTGTCGAACACGACCGCCCGGCCGCGGTGGCGCAGCAGGTGGGGTGAGGCCGCCGCAGGCTTGACGAGCGCCCCGTCGGGGGCGAGATTGCCCCGTAGAACGGCGATGCCGCCCTCGGCGACCAGGGGTTCCGAGCGGGTACGGATGACCGCGGAGTCCCAGATCGGGGCGGAGTCGAGGTGGTCCACCAGCGGCTTGCCGGTGACGGTCAGCGCGTCGGGGTCGAGCAGGTCACGGACCTCGCGCAACACGGCGAGCAGGCCGCCCGCGCGGTGGAAGTCCTCCATGAGGAAGCGGCCGGCCGGCTGGAGGTCCACGAGGACCGGCACGCGTGAGCCGATACGGTCGAAGTCGTCGATCGACAGGTCGACCCCGAGCCGGCCGGCGATGGCCAGCAGGTGGACGACGGCGTTGGTCGACCCGCCGACGGCGGCCAGCGCCACGATCGCGTTGTGGAAGGACGCCCTGGTCAGGAAGGTGCTCGGGCGCCGGTCCGCGGACACCATCTCCACCGCCAGCCGGCCGGTGCCGTGGGCGGCCTCCAGCAGGCGGCTGTCGGGGGCGGGGGTGCCGGCGACACCGGGGACGACCGTGCCCAGGGCTTCGGCCACCAGTGCCATCGTCGAGGCGGTCCCCATCGTGTTGCAGTGGCCGCGGCTGCGGATCATCGACGACTCGGACCGGACGAACTCCTCCTGGGAGAGCGTGCCGGCCCGTACCTCCTCGGAGAGCCGCCACACATCGGTGCCGCACCCCAGCGGCCTGCCGCGGAAGGTTCCGGTGAGCATCGGGCCGCCGGGCACCACGACGGCGGGCAGGTCCACCGAGGCGGCGGCCATGAGGAGCGACGGAATCGTCTTGTCGCAGCCGCCCAGCAGGACGACGCCGTCGATCGGGTTGGCCCGGAACATCTCCTCGGCCGCCATCGCGGCCATGTTGCGCCAGAGCATGGCCGTGGGCCGCATCTGCGTCTCGCCGAGGGACACCACGGGCAGGTCCAGCGGGATGCCGCCCGCTTCGTACACACCGTCACGGACCGACCTCGCCACCTCCGTCAGGTGGGCGTTGCAAGGGGTCAGGTCCGAGGCGGTGTTGGCGATGGCGATCTGCGGACGGCCGGTGAAGGCGTCCTCCGGCGCGCCACGCCGCATCCACGCCCGGTGGATGTAGGCGTTGCGGTCCTCGCCCTCGTACCACTGCGCACTGCGGAGACTCACCATCGGGTTCCTTCCGTCAATCGACACGGCTGTCTGATCTCTGGAACGCCATCTCTGGAACGCCATGGAGCATACGCAGACGTACGAGGGACCGACAGACGGCAGCGGGTACGGCGCTACGGTCAGGCGTCCTCCTTCAGGAACAGTTCGACGACGGGGACGGCCACGTCGGGGCGGATGATCGGCAGGGTGAGGGTCAGGGTGCCGGCGGGCTGGCCGCCGAGGCCGGTGGTGAGGGCCTTCACCGAGGGGTCGATCTCGCGGAACGGGATCTCCGACGCGTCGTTGAGGAGCTGCGCGTACGCGACCTTCCCGCCGAGGTCCGGCAGGTGCAGGTGCTCGAAGGGCCAGGCGAAGAGGTGCAGGTAGAGGCGGTTGCCGCGCTGGGTGTAGCGGGTGTCCGCCGGGGCGCGGAAGGGTGCGGGGCCGGCGCCGCGGATGGAGCGTGCGTGGCGGCGCATCCACTCCCCGATGCCTTCCAGGGCCGTGACCGCCGTCGCGTCGAACTCACCGCGTCCGGTGGGGCCGACGTTCAGCAGCATGTTGCCGTTGTTCGAGACGCCGTCGACGAGCATCCGCACGAGGAGGTCGACGCTCTTCACATTGACGTTGTCACGGTCGTACCCCCAGCTCCCGTTGAGGGTCTGGCACGCCTCCCACACCACGGGGACGCCGTCGGCCTCCATCGGCCGGTCGGGCTGGTACTGCTCCGGTGTGACGAGGTCGCCGGGGATGTCGAGCCGGTCGTTGACCACGATCTCCGGCTGGAGACGGCGGGTGAGGGCGAGGAGTTCTTCCGAACCCCAATCCTCGGCGCCCTTGCCGTTCCACACGTCGTGGTGGTCGTCCTGCTTGTAGGAGAAGTCGTAGAAGAGGTAGTCGATGGTGCCGTACCCGGTCAGCAACTCCTCGACCTGGCCGTGGAGATAGGCGCGGTACCTGTCCATGTCCCGGCCCTCGTTGAGCCGTTCGATCTCCTCGGGCGCGTCGTCGCGGCGCGGGTGGTGGCCGTCGATCGTGAAGTCCGGGTGGTGCCAGTCGATGAGCGAGTGGTAGAAGCCGACGCGCAGTCCCTCGGCGCGTACGGCGTCGACGAACTCGCGGACGAGGTCCTTGCCGATGGGGGTGTTCATCGACGTGTAGTCGGTGAGCCGGGAGTCCCAGAGGCAGAAGCCGTCGTGGTGCTTGGTGGTGAGGACCACGTAGCGCATACCGGCCTTCTTGGCGGCCCGTGCCCACTCCGTGGGGTCGAAGAGGTCGGGCTCGAAGTGGCGGAAGTACTTCTCGTACTCCGCGTCCTTCGTCCGCTCGTGGTTCTTCACCCACTCGTGGCGGGCGGGCAGGGAGTAGAGGCCCCAGTGGATGAACATGCCGAAGCGGTCCTCGGTGAACCAGGCGGGAACGGTCATGGTCGGATTCCTTCCGTGTGAGCGGGGTGCGGCGGCGCGTGCGCGTGTCCGGCTTGTACGTGCAGGTGTACGGGTGCGTGTACGGGTGCGGGGCGGGGCCCGGGGTTCAGCGACCGCCGAGGCCGCTGGTGACGATGCCCTTGACCAGGTGTTTCTGAAGGAGGACAAGGATGATCACGGTGGGCAGCATGGAGACCACCGACGCGGCCATGACGAGGTTCCACTGGCTGCCCTGCTGGCCGAAGAACGCCTGGAGGCCGAGTGGGATGGTGGCGTGCGCGTCGACGTCGTTGACGACGACCAGCGGCCAGAGGAAGGAGTTCCAGTAGCTGATGAAGGTGAAGACGGCCAGGACCGCGAGGGTCGGACGGGCGAGCGGCAGCATCACGCTGAAGAAGGTCCGGACGGTGCCGGCGCCGTCGACGCGGGCGGCGTCGTCCAGTTCCTGGGGCACCGTCAGGAAGAACTGGCGGATGAGGAAGGCGCCGAGGGCGGTGAACGCCCACGGCAGGATCAGCGCCTGGAACGTGTCGACCCATCCGACGCCCTGCATCATCACGTACATGGGGATGACGAGGACGTCCTGCGGGATCATCAGGGTCACCAGGAAGAGCAGGAACGCGAGGTTCTTGCCGCGCCAGCGCAGCCGGGAGAAGGCGTAGCCGCTGAGCGCCGCGACGGCGAGGTTGACGGCGGTGCCGAGGGTGGCGACGAGTACGCCGTTCAGGATGAAGCGGGCGAACGGCAGATACGTGAAGACGTCCACGTAGTTCTGCCACTGGATCGAGGAACCCCACAGGGTGGGCGGGTTCGAGAAGGTCTCGGAGTCGGGCTTGAGGCTGGTCGCCACCATGTAGATGAGCGGTGCCATGAAGAGCAGGGCGATGAGGCACAGGATCGCGTATCCGGTCGCCCGCCGCGCCCGCGAGACGGGGCCTGCCCCGGCGGACCGGCTCGTGACGGGCCGGCTCTTCGTGGGCCGCCTCCTGGTGGCGGCTCCGGTGTCCGCCCCTCCGGCTGGGATCGTCCGCGTACCGCTACCCATAGTGCACCCAACGCTTCTGGCCGAGGAACTGGACCGCCGTGATACCGAGGATGATGACGAACAGCACCCACGCGCCCGCCGAGGCGAGCCCGAGCTGCTGGTTCTGGAAACCGGTGTTGTAGATGTACTGGACGAGCGTCTCGGTCGAGGTGCCCGGACCGCCCTTGGTCAGCAGGAACGGCTGCGCGAACACCTGGAACGAGGTGATGAGGGTCATCATCGTCGCGAAGAAGATCGACGGTGAGATGGCCGGGAACTTGATGCGCCAGAACGTCTGCCACGGGCCGGCGCCGTCGAGCTGCGCGGCCTCGACCAGGTTCTCCGGCACCGCGTCGAGCGCCGCCGAGAAGATGAGCAGGTTGTAGCCGAAGCCCTGCCAGACACTCATCGCGACGATCGCGAACATCGCCCACTTCTCGTCCGCGAGGAAGTTCGGCGCCTGGGTCCCGATCGTCGACCGGAGTGTGGAGTCGATCAGCCCGTCGGGCTGGTACAGCATCCGCCATACGACGACGTTCGCCACGATCGGCGTCACCGTCGGGATGAAGAACAGCACCCGGAAGATCTGCCGGTGCCGGATCCGCGGGGTCAGCCAGGCCGCGAGACCGAGCGAGATCACCAGGTTCAGCGGCACGTACAGCACCACGAAGCCGACCGTGTTGAGGATGACGGTCCGGAAGACGGGGTCCGAGAACAACTGGGTGTAGTTCCCGAGCCCGTGCCACGAACGCTCCCCGATCAGGGGCCAGTTCATGAAGCTCACGGCGAGGGACGCGAGGATCGGGACCACCGTGAAGATCGCCAGTCCGATCGAGTGGGGCGCGGCGAACGCGGCTCCCCACCAGGAGCGCCGTACGCCCTCCGGCTCCGAGGCTTCCGAGACCTCCGAGGTCTTCGAGGCCGCCGTTCCCGTCGTGCCCACCGCGTCCCCGCCGCCCTGCGCGTCCGCCATGTCCTTCACCGCCCGCCTTCTTCCGTCCTCGTCACCGGGAGGGACCGGTGACGGCACCGCCGTGCTCCTCACTGGGCGAGCTGCCCCGCGATGGACTTCATGGTGTCCGCGCCCGGGGACTGGCCGTTGACCGCCTGGATCGCGTACTGGACGAACAACTGGTTGAGCTGGTCGCTCTGCTTGTTGCCCGGCAGGGGGGTCGCGGCCTTCTGCGCCACGGTGAAGACGGACTCGGCGCCGTCGATGCCCGCGTTGGCGTACCAGGCCTTCTGGGCCGCCGTACGCGCGGGGAACGCCCTGCCCTGCTGGGCGAGGGACGTCAGGATCTTCTCGCTGGTCATGGTCTCGATGGCCTGGTACGCCTGCTCGGGGTACGCGCACTGCTTCGATATGCCGAAGCCGGAGCCCGCCGAGAAGCTGGAAGGGCCCGAGGTGCCGGACGGGATGGTGGTCACCCCGAGCGGGAACTTCACCTTCGACTTCTGCTGGAGCAGCGACCAGGGGCCGTCGATGTAGAGGCCGGCCTTCTGGTCGACGAAAGCGTTGTCGTCGGCCGAGCCGTCCGCGCTCGCCTGGGTCGCCTCGCCCTTCTTCACCAGGGAGGAGATCCAGTCCAGTCCTTGAGCGAACTTCTGGTTCTCCGCGTTGAGTTGACCGTCCGAGCTGATGACCCGGCCGCCGTTGTAGCCGAGGATCATCGACTCCAGATTGAGGTCCTCGACCGTCGAGGCGAACATCGTCTTCCCCGCCGCCTTGAACTTCGCGGCGGCGGCCTCGAATTCGGCGACCGTCCACCCCGGCTTCGGCTCCGCCGCGCCGACCTGCCGGAAGAGGTCCTTGTTGTAGAACATCATCAACGGGCCGGTGTCGTACGGCAGCGCGTAGAGCTTGCCGCCGACCTTCATACCGTTCAGCGCCGTCGAGTCGAAGGCCGTCAGATCGGTGCCCGCGCTCTTCGCGTACGTGTCGATCGGGCGCAGCACGTCGGTGTAGTTGGCCGTCCGGAGGCTCTGTACGGTGACGACGCACGGGGCGCCGCCGGTGCCGAGCTGGGTACGCAGCTTGGTCCAGTAGTCGTTGAAGGGTGAGCCCTGGACCGTGACCTTCGCCCCGCCGTTCTCGCCGACCGCGTCGGCGACCTTCTGCCAGGCCGCCTTGTCCGCCGTACCCGAGATCCACATCGACCAGACGAGGCTGTCCTTCGACTGACTCGACGTGCCCGTACCGGACGAGCATCCCGTCAGCGCGAGCACCATCGCGGCGCCCGCGGCCGTGGCGCTCACGCAAAGCCGTTGTTTCATTGCGACATCCACTTCGTTGTGTATGGGTGCTTCACCGGGGTGGTGTTGAGCCGGGCCCTTCCTCGTGCCGCGCCCATGCCGCGCCATCGGGGTAGGAGAAGGTGGTCAGGGACGTGCCGAGCATGTCGGCGCCCGCGCCGGGTGCCGACGGCGGCCAGTAGCGTCCGTCGTGGACGTCGACCGGTGTGACGAAGTGCTCGTGCAGGTGGTCGACGTATTCGAGGAAACGTTTCTCTTCGGTGCCCGACACCGCGACGCGGTCGAACATGGAGAGGTGCTGGACTGCTTCGCAGAGCCCGACGCCGCCGGCGTGCGGGCAGACGCGGACGCCGTGCTTCGCGGCGAGGAGGAGGATCGCGATGTTCTCGTTCACGCCCGCGACCCGGGTCGCGTCGATCTGGAGCACGGAGACCGCGTGCGCCTGGATGAGCTGTTTGGCGACGACCCGGTTGGGCATGTGCTCGCCGCTCGCGACGGGGATCGGGGCGACCCGGCGGGCGATCTCGGCGTGTCCGAGGATGTCGTCCGGGCTCGTCGGCTCCTCGACCCAGGCGAGGTCGAACGGGCTGAGGCGGTCGATCCAGGCCACGGCCTCGTCGACGTCCCACCGCTGATTCGCGTCGACCGCGATCGCGACCCCCGCGCCGACCGTCTCCCGTGCGACGCCGAGCCGCCTGATGTCGTCGTCGAGGTCCCCGCCGACCTTCAGCTTGATCTGTGTGAAACCGTCCGCGACCGCCTCGCGGCAGCGCGCGGCCAGCAGCTCGTCGTCGTATCCGAGCCACCCCGGCGTCGTCGTGTAGGCCGGGTATCCGTGCGCGAGGAGGTCGCGACGGCGCTCCTGGCGCCCCGGCTCGGCCTTGCGGAGCAGTTCCAGCGCCTCGTCGCGGGTGAGCGCGTCGGTGAGGTAGCGGAAGTCGACCAGGTCGACGATCTCCTCGGGTGACAGCCCGGCGAGCAGGTCCCACAGCGGCAGCCCCGCGCGCTTCGCCCGGAGATCCCACAGGGCGTTCATCACGGCGCCGATCGCCATGTGCGTCACACCCTTCTCCGGGCCGAGCCAGCGGAGCGGGGAGTCGTGGACGAACGAGCGCCAGGCGGAGCCGAGGTCGGCGCAGAGGGCCTCGGCGTCCTCGCCCACCAGCCGGTCACGCAGTGCGTCGACGGCTGCGGTCTGCACCTCGTTGCCCCGGCCGATCGTGAAGACGAATCCGGTCCCGACGTGACCGTCCGCCGCGTCCGTGGCGATCTCGACGTACGCCGCCGAGTAGTCGGGCGACGGGTTCATGGCGTCCGAGCCGTGCAGCTCCCGTGACGTGGGAAAGCGGATGTCCCGCGTCGACACCCTCGTGATCCGGCTCACCGCGACTCCCTCGTCCTGCCTCTGCCGCCCGGCGTTGACGACCAAGGCGTGCCGCGATCAAAACATCGGATGTATCGAGTGTCAAGGGATCGGTTCTCCCCTCATTGCAGCGTTATTGAGCCGTGAGCCGGGGAAGAGTTTGGATGAATCACCGAGGGTCGTTCGGCCCTCCGTACATGCGTCAGGCCGCCACCCGGAAACCGGGTGGCGGCCGGCGGGGTACGGTCCCCTGTCTCTTATAAAAATCTGACGCTGCCGACGACG
>NZ_JBHZEJ010000043.1:0-12571 GCF_042756365.1 Streptomyces sp. NPDC059092 | reverse complement strand
GCGGGGAACGGTCCGCGCGGCGGCGGGCCGCCGCCAGGGCGGAATCAGCACCAGCGCCGCGGAAATCAGTGCCGGCGCCGGGGAGTCAGCGGCAGTACGGCACCGGCGACAGGTTCTCGACGTAACGGGCCGCGACATAGCCGGGGCGTCCGTTGCCGAGGTGGTACCAGAGGTCGTTGCCGTCCACGTTCTGGCCGACGACCTTGCAGGACAGGGCGATGACCGCACCCGGCTGGACACTTCCCAGGTATCCGGAGTTCGAGGTCGGCCGTTCGCGGATGGACAGGGGGAGCCGGGAGACGACCCGCCCCTTCGGTTCGGCGGCGGGCGCCTGCGCCGCGGCGGGTTCCTGCTTCTGCGACGTGGGGGACGCGGCCGGAGGCGCCGGGGTGGCCGTCGCGGGGGTGGCCGCGAAGGCGGCGGAACCGGCGAGCGTGAGTACCGCGAGTGTGGCGGCGAGGCGGCTCTTGACGCGAAGTGCGGACATCGTCATCCTCTTTCCCTTTTGGGCGTTACCTCCTTGATGGCATGCCGTACGGCGTGACCGCCAGGGCAGAACGAAAACCTCACCCGGATAGGGAGTTGAGAGAGCGATTGGTCTGTTTGTCAGATCGCCTTGCCGGGGTTGAGGATGCCGTGCGGGTCGAACGCGGTCTTCAGCCGGTGGTGCAGCGCCACGCTGTCGGGGCCGAGTTCGTCGGCGAGCCACCGGCGCTTGAGCGTACCCACCCCGTGTTCGCCGGTGAGGGTGCCGCCGAGGGAGGGTCACGCGGGCTCCTCGGTCGGGTCGGACGTCCCGGTCGGGCCGGACGCCCCGGTCGGCGCGGGGGCAGCCGTGCTCGCCCACGCGGCCGGCGCGGATGCCCCGATCGTCAGGAGCTCGGTGTCCTCCTGGGGGAAACGGGGACGGAGGCGGGAGCGGGACAAGGCGGTGATTCCTTACGGGCGGGCGCGAGGCGTCGGCGCCGGGAGCGGCGGACGGGCGAACGCAAGGGGGTAAGGGGGCGGCGGACGGGCAGCGAGGAAGCAGGCCGGGGGGCGGGCAGCGAGGGAGCGGACGGGGCAGCGGGCCGACGAGGGAGCGGACGGCCGGGGGCGGGGTCAGGCGGCGGCGCGGGTCGCGCGGGAAGCGAGTTCCTGCCGTACGAGCGGCAGTACGTACCGTGCGTAGTCGATCGCGTCGTTCAGCGGGTCCCAGCCCCGGATGGAGAGCAGCTCACAGCCGATGTCGACGTAGTCCAGCAGCGCGGCGGCGACGGTCTCGGGCGAGCCGACGAGCGCGGTCGAACTGCCCGCCGCGTTGGTGGCGGTGGCCAGCGGCGTCCACAGCGCCCGGTCGTGCAGATCGCCCCGGGACGCGATGTCCAGCAGCCGCTGGGACCCGACGTTGGCGGGCCGGCCGGTGCCGGGCGCCGGGTAGTGGTGGGCGTGCTGGTTCCGGGCACGTTCGGCGGCGCCTTCCTTGGCCCGCCCGAGGATCCGGTGCGCCTTCTCCCAGGCCAGCTCGTCGGTGGGAGCGATGATCGGCCGGAACGACAACCAGATGCGCGGCCGGGGCCCCGGCCGTCGGCGCCGTTGACGATCTCCCGGCCGCCCTGCTGGGTCGCCACCGCCTTGTAGACGCCGAAGATCGCCCAGGCCTCGATCCTCCCTGCGCCGAAGGCGGCCTGCGCGTCGGTCGGCAGCAGGTACTTGACCTTGACGTCGGAGTACGAAAGTCCTGCCTGCTGGAGGGCGTTGGCGAGCAGGTACTCGGAGATGCTGCCCTTGGCGGAGGAGACCACGACCGTCCGGCCCTTGAGGTCCGCGACCTTCCTGATCGTCGAATCCTTCCGGACGACGATGCCCACGGACGTCCCGTCGTTGCGTAGCGCGGCCACCGCCTTGATCGGCACACCTCCGCTGAGCGCCTGGAGCGTGGGCGGATCGGCGGCGTACGTGGTGTCCGCCGCGCCCGCCTGGGCCGCCTGGAACAGCGGCGCCGCACCCTCGAACTCGGCCCATTTCACCTGGTACGACGCGCCCTTGAAGGCACCGGACGCGTTCGCCAGGGTCTGGAGGTTCTTGGCCTGGTCGCCGAGGGTGAGCGTGACGTCGGAAGCGGCGCCCGCCGGCCCGGAGGCCGCGCTGTCGCCCCGCGTACCGCATCCGGCCGTCACGAGGGCGAGCGCCGACAGGGCGAGCGCGGCGGCGAGGGCCCGGGGCCGGACCGGGTTCGGGGGCCGGACCGGGCGCGGGGGCCGGACCGGGCGCGGGGGACGGACCGGGTTCGGGGGCCGGACCGGGTTCGGGGGCCTGATCGGGCGCGGGGGACGGACCGGGTTCGGGGGCCTGATCGGGCGCGGGGGACGGATCGGGCGCGGATGCTCCGGGTCATGACGGGGTTCCTTCCAGGGACTTCGTTCCCGGCGCCGCCTCCGGCATGGGTACGGGTGCGGGGGCATCGCCGTGGGTGTCGGCGTGCGCGCCCGCGGGGACCGGGGCCGGGTCGGCGGAGGCGTCCCGCACCCCCAGCCAGGCCGGCAACTGGCCGCGCAGCGCGACGGATTCGGGCGAGCCGAGACTGCGGGGGCGGGGCAGGTCCATGGTCACCTCGTGCGCGATGCCACCCGCGTCCATCACCAGGACGCGGTCGGCCAGCAGCAGCGACTCCTCCACGTCATGGGTGACCAGGAGGATCGAGCAGCCGTGGCGCTGCCACAACTCGCCCACCAGCCGTTGCGCCTTGGCCCGGGTCAGCGCGTCCAGCGCGCCGAACGGCTCATCCAGCAGCAGGAGTTCCGGATCCCGCACCAGAGCCCTGGCGAGCGAGACGCGCTGCGCCCGGCTGGGTGCCGCCCGAGGCGCCGGCGCCGCTGCCGCTGGTGGCCGTCGAGGCGCCCTGCGCGATCCGGCGCCGGGCCCTGGGCGTGCTCGCGGAACGCGATATACCCACCACCGTCGTCTGCGACGCGGGCTACCTCGCCGGGGTCCTGGACGCCGCCCGCGCCGGTCTCGGCGCCGCGCTGCTGGCCTCGGTCGGCCCGGGACCCGAAGGGCTGACAGAACGCCACGACCTGCCGCCCGTCCCGGCGATCCGGATGAGCGCGCACGCGCGGCGGGGCGCCGACCCCGCGATGGTGGCGGGCGCGGTCGCGGCGGTCAGCGCGCTGCTGTCGTCGGGGCCGGCCCCCGCCGGGCGCTGACGCCGGCCGCTCCGGACCCGTACGACAGCGTCCGCGGTTCCGGGTTCCGGGCCTCGGTACGGCACCGGCCGCGAGGTCGTGCGGTCGGGAGCCGCCGCCCGGCAGGGCCGGACCCAGGCCCCTCAGACCGCGAAGAGCCGGCTGATGTCCGCGAATGCCTTGAACTCCATGGCGTTTCCGGCCGGGTCGAGGAAGAACATCGTCCACTGTTCGCCCGGTTCGCCCTCGAAGCGGACGTAGGGCTGGATCACGAAGTCGGTGCCGGCCTCCGTCATCCGGGCCGCCAGCTCCTTGAACTCCTCGACGGGCAGGACGAGTCCGAAGTGCGGTACGGGCACCTCGTGTCCGTCGACGGGGTTCGTGCCGGCTACGCCGTCCCGGGGAGCCCCCGAGGGGCCGTCTCCGACCCGGTGGGTGACGACCTGGTGGCCGCCGAAGTTCCAGTCGATCCACCTGGCGTCGGACCGCCCCTCGGCGAAGCCGAGCACGCCGCCGTAGAACCTCCGGGCGGCGTCGATGTCGTCGACCGGGATGGCGAGGTGGAAGGGGGCGAGAGCCATGCGCTGTCTCCTTCTGGAAGGGAGCGGTCCCGATGCGGGGACGGTACGGACGGAGAGCCGGTGGAGACACGGAGGCGGGCGGCGGCGGCCCGGTTGCCGCCTGGCCGTGCGTGGGTCACGGGCGGTCGAGGTAGGCCAGGCCGGGGTGTACGGCGCGGTAGCCGTCCAGGAGGCGGTGGGCGACGGTGACCGAGTCCACCAGCGGGTGCAGCGCGAAGGCCGCGACGGCCGAGGCGCGCGAACCGCTCTCGGCGGCGGCCAGTACCTCGCGCTCGACCGCCTTGACCGCGCAGACCAGCCCGGTGGCGTGGTACGGCAGCGGTGCGACGGTGACGGGATGCGCGCCGTTGCCGTCCACCAGGCAGGGCACCTCGATGACGGCGTCGGCGTCGAGCGCCGTGAGCGTGGACCGGTTGCGTACGTTGAGGATGAGCGTGGTGCGTTCGTCCCGGGCGACGGCCCGCATCAGCGCGAGCGCGACCTGCTCGTAGCCGCCGGACTCCAGATCGGCGTCGTCGCGTTCACCGGCGCCCGCGGCCTCGCGGTTCTCCGCCATGTACGTGGCCTCGCGCTCGGCGCGGGTACGGTCCCAGGTGCCCAGCGCGGGGGCGCCGGGGTGGGCCACCTCCTCGTAGAAGCGGGCCTGCTGGTCCCGGAGGAAGGCGCCGCGGGTCTGCTCGGCCTGCTGGTAGGCGAGGACGGCCTCACGGTTGAAGTAGTAGTAGTGCAGGTACTCGTTGGGGACGGCGCCGAGGGAGCGGAGCCAGTCGGCGCCGAAGAGCTTGCCCTCCTCGAACGAGCCGAGGGCGTCGGGGTCGGCGAGCAGCCGGGGCAGTTCGTCACGGCCGTCGACGCGCAGTCCCCGCAGCCAGCCGAGGTGGTTGAGGCCGACGTAGTCGATCCACGCGCGGTCGGGGTCGGCGCCGAGCACCCGGGCGACCCGCCGGCCCAGACCGACGGGCGAGTCGCAGATGCCGATGACGCGGTCGCCGAGGTGGCGGGACATGGCCTCGGTGACCAGTCCCGCCGGGTTGGTGAAGTTGATGACCCACGCGTCGGGCGCGAGGCGCGCCACCCGCCGGGCGATGTCGACGGCGACGGGCACGGTGCGCAGTCCGAACGCGATACCGCCCGCGCCGACCGTCTCCTGGCCGAGGACGCCCTCGGCCAGGGCGACCCGCTCGTCCGCCGCGCGCCCTTCGAGCCCGCCGACGCGGATCGCGGAGAAGACGAAGTCGGCGCCGCGCAGCGCCTCGTCGAGGTCGGTCGTCGCGGTCACGGCGGGCGCGTCGGGGACGGACGCGGCCTGTTCGGCGAGGACCCGGGTGATGGCGCCGAGCCGGCCGGCGTCCAGGTCGTGGAGGGTGACGTGGGTGACCCTCCCCTCCGCGTGGTCGCCCAGGAGAGCGCCGTACACCAGAGGGACCCGGAACCCGCCGCCGCCGAGGATCGTCAGCTTCACACCCGCACCACTTTCACACCGGCCTCCGTGAGCCGGCGTGTGCGGCCGGCTCGGCGGGGGCGTTGGTCACCTGTACGTGACCATCTTCGCGCCCCCGCGCCCGGACGGCAGGGTCAGGAGCAGATACACGGCCAGCGAGGCGGCCAGCCCCACCGCCCAGCCGTAGTCCGCGAGCGGCTTGAGGAACGGGATCAGCCCGTCCTCGGGGAAGGGGCCCTTCCCGGGCGCCGAGTGGGAGCCGCCCACCGCCAGCACCCCGCCGACGACGAAGGCGAGCACGGCCCGCGGGTTCCAGCCGCGCACGTACCAGTACGGACCGTCCGGCCGGTAGAGCGCGGCGAGGTCGAGCACGGTGCGCCGGACGATCCAGTAGTCGGCGATCAGGATGCCGGCGACCGTACCGAGCAGACCGCCGACCAGACCCAGCCAGGTGAAGATGTACAGCTCGGGCGTGGCGGTGAGTTTCCACGGCATGATGAGGACGCCGACGACGCCCGTGATCAGCGCGCCCGTACGGAAGTTGATGATCTTCGGGGCGAGGTTGGCGAGGTCGTAGGCGGGTGAGACGACATTGGCCGCGATGTTCACCGAGATGGTCGCGACGAGCACCGTCACCAGGGCGAACACCAGCCCGAAGACGTTGTCCGTCTTCGCCGCCAGCTCCACCGGGTCCCAGACGGCCGCGCCGTACACCGCCTGCGATCCGGAGGTGACGAAGACGGAGAGCAGCGCGAAGAGGGTCATCGTCGTGGGCAGCCCGAGCGCCTGTCCTCTGATCTGGGCGCGCTGGCCCGCGCCGAAGCGGGTGAAGTCGGGGATGTTCAGCGACAGGGTGGACCAGAAGGCGATCATCCCCATCAGCGAGGGGAAGAAGACCGGCCAGAACTCGGCGCCCCAGCCCAGTTCGGACGGCTGGTCGAGCAGCGGCCCCAGGCCGCCCGCCTTGACGGTGATCCAGACCAGCAGGACCAGCGCGCCGACGATCACGAAGGGCGCGGCCCAGTTCTCGAACCGCCGCAGGGTGTCCATCCCCCGGTGGATGATGGCGAGTTCGAGCACCCAGAAGAGCAGGAAGCAGAGCCACAGCGTCCAGGGCTGGCCACCGATCCGCGACGCCTCCGCCCAGCCACCGAAGATCTTGCCGAGCAGGACGAAGATGCCCTGCCCGCCGATCCAGGTCTGGATCCCGAACCACGCACAGGCGACGGCGGCGCGGATCAGCGCGGGCAGATTGGCGCCGCGCACCCCGAACGAGGCGCGGGCGAGCACCGGGAAGGGGATGCCGTACTTCGGCCCCGCGTGCCCGGTCAGCAGCATCGGCAGCAGCACGATCACATTGGCCAGGGCGATCGTGAGGACCGCCTGTTTCCAGTCCATGCCCAGGGTGACCAGGCCGGACGCCAGCAGCCAGGAGGGGATGTTGTGCGCCATGCCGACCCAGAGGGCGGCGAAGTTGTACGTCGTCCAGCTCCGCCGCGCCACCGGCACGGGCAGCAGGTCGGCATTGGCGAAGCGGCTGTCCTCGGGGACCGCGCCGGGCGGCAGCTCGACGCGGCCCCCGGGGTCGGTTATCGGTCCGTCGGCGGAGGGTGCGGGCGGTACGGTCGCGGTCATGGCGGCGGGACCCTTCGTTCGAGGGCGGGTGCGTCGGGGACGTCGAACGAGGCCGTGCGGGCGGCGGGTTACGGGGGGGGCGAGGACCGGAAGGGGGCCCGGTCCAGGCCCGGCCGGACCGGACCGGGGCCGGACCTGGGACCGGGACAAGGCCGGTCCAGGCCCGGCCGGATCAGTCCTGGAGCGCCGGGATGATCTCGGCGCCGTACGCGTCGATCGTCGCCTCCTTCGCGTCGTGCATGTCGTAGAGGGCGAACTGGTCGACGCCGAGCGCGCGCAGCGCCTTCAGCTTCTCGATGTGCGCCTCCACCGGACCGAGCAGGCAGAAGCGGTCCACGATCTCGTCGGGGACGAAGTCCGCGGACGGGTTGCCCGTCCGGCCGTGGTGGCTGTAGTCGTACCCCTCGCGCTGCTTGATGTACGTGGTCAGCGCGTCCGGTACGAGCCCGGAGTGCTCCCCGTACCGCGACACGAGGTCCGCGACGTGGTTGCCGACCATGCCGCCGAACCAGCGGCACTGCTCCCGCGCGTGGGCGAGGTCGTCGCTCACATAGGCGGGCGCGGCGACGCAGATGGTGAGCGAGTCCGGGTCGCGTCCGGCGTCGGAGGCCGCCGTGCGGACCGCCTTGACCATCCACTCGGTGAGGAAGGGATCGGCGAGCTGGAGGATGAAGCCGTCGGCCTTCTGCCCGGCGAGCGCGAGCGCCTTGGGCCCGTACGCCGCCATCCACACCGGCAGCTTGCCGTCCCGTACCCACGGCAGCCGCAGCGCCTTCCCGTCGACGGTGGCCTCGCGGCCCTCCGCCAGATCACGGATGACGCCCATCGACTCGCCGAGGGTGGCGAGGGTGTTGGGCTTGCGGCCCGCGACGCGCATGGCGGAGTCGCCGCGGCCGATGCCGCACACGGTGCGGTTGCCGTACATCTCGTTGAGCGTGGCGAAGGTGGAGGCGGTCACCTCCCAGGTCCGGGTGGACGGGTTGGTGACCATGGGGCCCACGGTCAGGGTGGTGGTGTGCTCCAGGATGCGGCTGTGGATGACGAACGGCTCCTGCCAGAGCACGGCCGAGTCGAAGGTCCAGCCGTACCGGAAGCCGTTGCTCTCCGCGCGCCGCATGAGGTCGACGACGGCGGAGGAGGGCGGGTCGGTCTGGAGGACGAGTCCGAAGTCCATGCTGTCGCTCCTGAGTTCAGTCGAGGTACTGGCAGAGAGAGCGGGGGGTGTACTGGCCGTGTCCGGCCCGTCCGGTGAACTGCCGCCGGTCGATGACTACTTCGCCACGGGAGAGCACCGTCTCTACCTGGCCGGTGAGTCGCTTGCCCTCGTACGCGGAGTAGTCCACGGCCATGTGGTGGGTCTCGGCGGAGATGGTCTGCTCGGTGCCCGGGTCGTAGATGACGACATCGGCGTCGGCGCCCGGCGCGATGGTGCCCTTGCGCGGGTAGAGGCCGAACATCCGGGCCGGGGCGGCGCAGGCGATGTCGATCCAGCGGCGCCGGGTGAGGTGCCCGTCGACCACGGCCTGGTGGAGCAGGTCCATGCGGTTCTCCACGCCGGGCAGCCCGTTGGGGATCTTGGAGAAGTCGCCGCGGCCCATCTCCTTCTGGCCGGCGAAGCAGAACGGGCAGTGGTCCGTGGAGACCACCTGGAGGTCATCGGTGCGCAGCCCGCGCCACAGGGCCGCCTGGTGGTCCTTGGGCCGCAGCGGGGTGGAGCAGACGTACTTGGCGCCCTCGAAGTCCGGTTCGGCCAGGTTGTCGGTGGAGAGGAAGAGGTACTGCGGACAGGTCTCGCCGAAGACGGGCAGCCCCTTGTCGCGGGCGGCGGCCAGTTCGGCGACGGCCTCCTCGGCGGAGACGTGCACGACGTAGAGCGGGGCTTCCGCGACCCGCGCGAGCTGGATCGCCCGGTGGGTGGCCTCGGCCTCCAGCAGGACCTTCCGTACCTCGCCGTGGTAGCGCGGGTCGGTGTGTCCGGCGGCCAGGGCCTGTTCGACGAGGACGTCGATGGCGATGCCGTTCTCGGCGTGCATCATGATCAGCCCGCCGTTGTGCGAGGCGCGCTGCATGGCCCGCAGGATCTGGCCGTCGTCGCTGTAGAACACGCCCGGGTAGGCCATGAACAGCTTGAAGCTGGTGACGCCCTCCTGGACGAGGAGGTCCATCTCCTTCAGCGAGCGCTCGTTGACGTCCGCCATGATCATGTGGAAGCCGTAGTCGATGGCGCAGTTGCCGTCCGCCTTGGCGAACCAGGCGTCGAGCCCCGCGCGCAGCGACTGTCCCGGGGACTGGATGGCGAAGTCCACGATGGTGGTGGTGCCGCCCCAGGCGGCGGCCCGGGTGCCGGTCTCGAAGGTGTCCGCGGCGAAGGTGCCGCCGAAGGGCATCTCCATGTGGGTGTGCGCGTCGACGCCGCCCGGGATGACGTACTTGCCGGTGGCGTCGATCGTACGGCCGGCGGTCCAGCCCGCGGCCACGTCGGAGCCGTGAGCGGCGAGGGCGACGATCCTGCTGTCCTCGATCAGGACATCGGCGTGGGTCTCGTCGGCGGCGGTGATGACGAGCCCGCCGCGGATCAGGGTGCGGGTGCTGCTCATGCTGGTGGCGCTCCCTTTCGTACGGTCGGTGGAGGGGCGGGGTGCGGTCCGGCCGCGTACGCCCAGGGCCGGGGCGACCGGCCCCGGGCGTACACGGCAAGGGCGTACGCCCCGGGCCGGGAGGATCGCGGAATCAGACGCCCCGCAGGGCCAGTTCCAGGATCGCGGCGCCCTCTTCGGCCTCGGCGACGGTCAGCGAGAGGGGCGGGGCGATCCGCAGCACGCTGGTGTTGTGGCCGCCACCCTTCCCGATCAACAGGCCGCCCTCGCGGGCCGCTTCGAGCACGGCCGAGGCCGTCCGCGGCGCCGCCTCGCCGGTCGCGGGGTTGATCAGCTCGATGCCGATCATCAGCCCCCGGCCGCGTACCTCGCGTACGGAGTCGACGCACGCGCCGATGGCCCGCAGCCGCTCGATGAGCAGGCCGCCGACCCGGCGGGCGTTGCCCTGGAGGTCGTGCTCCTGGAGGTACGAGAGGTTGGCGAGGCCGGCCGCCATGGTGACCGGGCTGCCGCCGAAGGTCGAAATGGAGTTGGCGTCCAGGCAGTTCATGATGGAGGCGCGGGCGACGACACCGCCGATGGACATGCCGTTGCCGATGCCCTTGGCGAAGGTGAGCAGGTCCGGCGGGCCGTTCCCGGCGTGCGCCTGCCAGCCCCAGAAGTGTTCCCCGGTACGGCCCCAGCCGGTCTGCACCTCGTCACTGATCCACAGGATGCCGTGGCGGTCGAGGACTTCGCGGAACGCGGCGTACAGTCCGTCGGGCGGGGCGGTGAACCCGCCGACGCCCTGCACCGGTTCGGCGATCAGCGCGGCGGGCGTACGGGTGTGGCCGAGCAGGTCCTCCAGGTCGGCGACGCACGCCTCGATGAACCGTTCGTCGGTGAGCCCCGCGTAGGGGCCGCGGTTGCGGACGCCGCCGTGCACGTACAGCGTCTGGAGCGGGGAGAGTCCGGTGGGCGACCAGCCGCGGTTGCCGGTGATGGAGACGGTGGAGAAGGACCTGCCGTGGTAGCTGTTGCGCATCGCGAGGATCTGGCTGGAGCCGCGGTGGGCGGTGGCCAGCATCAGCGCGGTGTCGTTGGCCTCGGTGCCGGAGGTGGTGAAGAAGACCCGGGCGTCCGGGATGCCGGACAACGCCGCGATGCGCTCGGCGAGTTCGACCATCGGGCGGTTGAGGTAGAGCGTGGAGGAGTGGATGATCCGGCCCGCCTGCTCGGTCACCGCCTTGGTGACCTCGGGGAGCGCGTGGGCGGTCATGGTGGTGAGGATGCCGCCGAAGAAGTCGAGGTAGCGGTTGCCCTCGGCGTCCCAGACATGGCGGCCCTCGCCGTGGGTGATCTCGATCGGCTCGTCGTAGTAGAGGGCTAGCCAGTCGGGCAGGACGGCGCGGTGGCGGTCGTGGAGGTCGCTCACAGCCGGGTGGAGGTCGTTCACGGCCGCACCAGCCCCTCGTACGCGTCGGGGCGCCGGTCCCGGTAGAACGCCCACTGCTGACGCACCTCCTCGATCAGCCCGAAGTCCAGGTCCCGTACGACCAGTTCCTCCGCCTTGTCGCTCGCGGGCTCCCCCACGAACTGGCCGCGCGGGTCGACGAAGTAGCTGGTGCCGTAGAAGTCGTTGTCGCCGTACTCCTCCTGGCCGACGCGGTTGATCGCGGCGATGAAGTATTCGTTGGCGACGGCGGCCGCGGGCTGTTCGAGCTGCCACAGGTAGCTGGAGAGACCGCGCGAGGTGGCGGACGGGTTGTACACGATCTCGGCGCCGTTCAGGCCGAGCTGGCGCCAGCCCTCGGGGAAGTGGCGGTCGTAGCAGATGTAGACGCCGACCTTGCCGACGGCGGTGTCGAACACGGGCCAGCCGGCGTTCCCCGGCTTGAAGTAGTACTTCTCCCAGAACCCTTTGACCTGCGGGATATGGTGCTTGCGGTACTTGCCGAGGTACGAGCCGTCGGCGTCGATCACCGCCGCGGTGTTGTAGTAGAAGCCGGACTGCTCGACCTCGAAGACCGGGACCACCACGACCATTCCGGTCTCCCGGGCCAGCTCGCGCATCCTCGTGACGGTCGGCCCGTCCGGGACGGGCTCGGCCCAGCGGTAGTGCTCCGGCTCCTGCACCTGGCAGAAGTAGGGGGCGTTGAAGACTTCCTGGAATCCGATGATCTCCGCGCCCTGCCGGGCCGCCTCGCGGGCGTGCTCCTCATGTTTGGCGATCATGGATTCGGTGTCGCCCGTCCAGGTCGCCTGGACGAGTGCGGCGCGTACGACTCGGGCCACGAGCTGCTCCTTCGGCGAGTGCTTGGGTCAGCTCTACGCACGTAGATTTTGCGTAGGAGGAGAACGTAGACCCCGGCTCACACGGGGGCAAGACCATCGTCGTCAACCCGCAGAGTCGAGCCTGTTTCACACCCGAGCGGTCGACTCCGTTCCCCACCCGACCGGCCGACAGCGGTGGACGGAGGGGCAGCTCAGCCCGGCACGATTCCGGCCACCCGCAGAGCATGCACCACGTCGCGCTCACGGGAGGCCGACACGGCGCGCGCCGCGTCGAGGAGCTGCGGTACGAGACGGTGCGGATCGGGTGCGGCGACGAGCGCCGCGTCCTCCGGCGCGCGCACCTGCACGAAGGCGGTCAGCAGCGCCCGCGCCTCGTGCGCGCGGCCCGCCTCGCCCAGTGCGAGCACGGCGTCGGTGATCTCCTCGGCGGGCCGGGAAACCCCCTGGCGCAGCAACTGCCCGCAGTCGTCGTCGCGGCCGGCGACGGCGAGCGCGCCGGCCGCCGCGGCGAGCCGCGCGGGCGGCAGGAAGGCCGCCTCCCAGAGCAGTTCGGCCCAGTCGGCGGCGAGTCCGGCGCGGTGCAGTTCGGCGGCGAGCGGCGGAAGCTGCCGAGGCGGGCGGCCCGCGGCCTCGCAGAGCACGACGTGCGCCTCGCCCGTCCGCCCCTCGGCGCGCAGCCGGCGCAGCTCGGTGACGGTCTCGACGGCGGCGCGGTGGTCCTCCGGTGAGGGCGCGGGGGGCGCTTCGCGCGGCGGGGCGGCGGGGGCGGCGCCCCCCCCCGCCCCCCGCCCGGCGCGCACCCCCCCCCGGCGGGGCCCCCCGGCGGGTGCACCCGGCCGGGCGCCCGCGCAGGTCAGGTGCTCGGTGCGCGTCAGTGAC